>CAZLEC010000203.1:0-7403 GCA_964558245.1 uncultured Burkholderiales bacterium
TCCACGCGTTCTGGACCGTCGAGCACCACTTCCTCGAGGAGTACTCGCACTGCTCGAACCCGGAAGTGCTCTACGGCGCGATCGCCGCGCGCACGTCGCGCATGCGGCTCGGATACGGCGTGCGCCTCATGCCCAAGCCGTACAACCACCCCGTGCGCACGGCCGAGTCGGTCTCGGTGCTCGACCTCCTTTCCGACGGCCGGGTCGACTTCGGCACCGGCCGGTCGGCGACGCGCATCGAGCTCGAGGGCTTCGGCGTGGATCCGCACGAGACACGCGAGATGTGGCGCGAGGCGATCGAGCACGTCGTCGACTGCTGGACCAACGAGCGCACGTCGTTCCAGGGCAAGCACTGGTCGTTGCCCGACCGGCGCGTGCAACCGAAGCCGTTGCAGCAACCGCACCCGCCAATTTGGGGCGCGACCACGAGCGACGACGGTCACCAGCAGGTCGGTGAGCTCGGTCTCGGCTTGTGCTCCTTCGCCGTCGGGGTGTCACCCGAAGACGTGAAGAAGAAGATCGACATCTACCGCGCGTCGGTGGCGCAGTGCACCCAGCCGATCGGCAAGTTCGTGAACAATCGCGCCGCGACGTTCACCATGGCGTTGTGCGCGCCGACCGAAGCCGAGGCGCGCGAAGCGGCGCGCGAGTCGTTCGAGTGGTACCCGAAGGTCGGTGCGCGCCAGATCGCGCAGGTCGCCGAGTGGATGGAGGAGCGCAAGCAGGACCTCGGCAACTACAACTACGCGGCCGACATGCGCGCGGTCTCCGACGACGGCTCCCTCGACCTGCTCAGCCTCGAGTATCTCGTCGACACCGGCGCCTGCGTGCTCGGCACCCCCGATCAGTGCGTCGACGCGTGCAAGCGATACGAGGCCGCCGGCGTCGACCTGCTCCTGTGCCTCGTCAACCCGTACAACATCGGACACGACCGGGTTATGCAGACCATCGATCTCATGGGCAAGCACGTCATCCCGCAGTTCTCGTAGCTCGCCCCGCCGAGCAGCCCGACAACCCCGCTTCCCGTCGTCCCGACAACCCAATTCCTCATCAGAAGACGCATTGGGGCGTAGGGCGACCCGTTCGCGCAACAGAAGTCAAACGGGGTGCGCTCGCTACGCGCCGGGGCGGCGGGTAACGAGCACCATGTGGGCCCTCAGGCCGCGCAGCGTCGGTTCCGACTCGACCGCACGCGCCGCGTCGAGGATCGAGGTGCGCGGCTCGGCAGCGGGCCAATCCTCCGCGAGTTGCGGAAGAAAGACCGCGAGGCCCTCCACGCCCAAGAGCTCGACCACCTCGGCTCCCGCCTCGATCGCCTCGGCCTCCAGATCGTCGGGATGATGGAAATACGCGGTGGTGAACCACTCCGGAACTCGATCGGGATTGCGGTGCTGCCCGTCGCGCAAGTCACGTTCGACGATCGCGCGAAATCGCGGATCGCCGAGGCGCCCGTGCGCGAGCCCGTCGAACAGTGACGCGAATCGACTGATCGCGGCGGCGTACACGAGGCCGCCGGGTTTCACGACTCGCAGTGCCTCTCGCCAGGCGGTGACGCGGTCTCGGCGATCCGTGAGGTGGTAGAGCGGGCCGAGCAGCAGCACGGCGTCGAACGTGGCCGGCGCGTGGTGCAGCGCGCGGGCGTCGCCGAGCTCGGCGGTGATGCCAAGCCCTTCTGCAACGAGCGATCGAGCCCGCTCGACGTGCCTCGGCATCGGGTCGACGAGCTCGACGGCGTGGCCGGACTCGGCGAGCCAGCGCGCGTGCACGCCGGCGCCCCCGCCGACATCGAGTACCCGGAGCCGGCCGGGCGGCAGGTAACGCTCGATGATCTCCCGGGTCCGCACGAGCTCCAAGGAACCCAAACCGGAGCTGATGCGCTCCGACTCGTCGATGTCGTGCTCGTAGTGGTCGACGATCTCCGCCGGGACGTGCGGTGTGTCCATCGCGAAGAGCGTACGAAGGTCCCCGCCCTTGGGTCCGGGAATTACGCTGTGATCATGGCCGATCGCGAGTTCGAGATCGTGTGCGAGATCGAGCCGCCGACGCGTCCCGACTTGATGCACGTCCGTCACCAGATCGGCGTGCTCAGCAAGGTCGCTTCGTCGTTCCTCATCCCCGACAACCACATCGGGCGGGCGACCGTGTCGAGCGTCGCCGTCGCGCACGAAGTGGAGCTGATGGGCGGGCGTTCGATCGCGTGCCTCAACGCACGCGACCGCAACCTGCTCGGGTTCCGCCGCGACCTCCTGACCGCGGCCGCGTACGGCGTCGATCAGTTCCTCTTCGTCTACGGCGACCGCCCGACTTCCGGGGCCCGCACCGGGCAGCTCACGGTTCGCTCGATGATCGAGGAGTTGCGCACCTTCCCGGCCGAGCACGCCCTCGCGACCGCTCGCCCGTTCCGTGCGGGAGTAGCCGCGGGGGCCGGACCGCTTCCAGAGTGGAAGCGCGACGCCGACTTCTTGTTCGCGCAGGTGCGGTTCTCGCTCGACGAGCTCCTCGAGTGGCGATCACAGGTGGTGTTCGACGGTCCGGTGTACGCGGGGATCATGGTCGTGCCGAGCATCGGGATGGCACGCAAGATCAGCGCCGACATCAAACAGCTCGCAGTTCCCGACTCATGGCTCGCGGCGATCGAGCGTGATCCGAGTGCCGGCGTCGGCCTCGCGTGCGATCTCGTGGAGCGCGTTCGCGAATCCGGCGCGTTCGACGGCGTGCACCTGATCCCGGTCAGCAAGTACCGAGAGGTGGCGGCCCGACTCGAGCGCACGCGGTAACAGGCCGGCGCTCGTTCGACCCGCCGTTCAGGAAGCGCCCGGCACGATCACGCCCGACTCGTAGGCGAGCATCACGAGCTGCGCACGGTCGCGGGCGTACAGCTTGGAGAGCAGCCGGCTCACGTGGGTCTTCGCGGTCGCGTGCGACATGAACAGCTGCTCGGCGATCTCCGCGTTCGACAGGCCGCGCGCAACTGCGGCGAGCACTTCGTGTTCGCGGTCGGTCAACGTGTCGAGCCCGGGGTTCCGCTCGGCCGGCGCCCGCGCCGGCTCTTCCACGAACTGCTCGATGAGGCGCCGCGTGATCTTGGGGGCCAGGAGCGCCTCACCCTCGGCCACGACGCGCGCGGCCGACAGGAGCTCCTCCGGGATGGTGTCCTTGAGCAGGAACCCGCTCGCACCGGCGCGCAGCGCGCCGAACACGTACTCGTCGAGATCGAACGTGGTGAGGATGAGCACGCGGGTGTCGGCGTCGCTGCCCACGATCCGGCGGGTGGCTTCGAGGCCGTCCATCTCCGGCATGCGGATATCCATGAGGATGACGTCGGGCCGCTCGTCGGCCACGAGCTCCACTGCCTGGTGGGAGGCCCGGCGCCCGAGCGCCGGGCCTCTTGCTGTTCGGGTTTGCTTTTACCTGTCCGCGGGGATCGGCACGGTATAGGTGTCGCGACCGGAGCGGAGCACGGTGCCGGGCCGCGCATCGGTCGCGACGCCGTCGACGACGATCGTCGTGCCGTTCACGATCACGCGGCTGACACCCACCGAGTCGGCGAAGAGCCTCGACGTTCCGCCCGGGAGGTCGTCGACCAGCTTCACCTCGCCGGTGTTGACCGTCTCCGGATCGAACACGAAGAGGTCGGCGTGATTGCCTTCGCGGATCGTGCCACGGTCGCGGAGCCCGAACAGCTCGGCCGGGACCTGCGTCATGAGCTGCACGCAACGCTCCATCGAGATCAGCTGGCGGCCGCGCAGGCAGTCGCCGAGGAACTTCGTGGGGTACGGCGCGCCGCACATGCGGTCGAGGTGGGCGCCGGCGTCGGAGCCGCCGATCATCACGAGCGGGTGGTCCCACGCCTCGGCGCGCATCTTCCACGACTCGGCGTCGCTGTCGGAAGGTAGCGGCCACAAGACCGTGCGCAGGTCGTCTTCGATCACGATGTCGACGAGCGTGTCGAAGGTGCTCCGGCCGCGTTCACGTGCGAGGTTCTCGACGATCTTGCCCTTGAGGCCGTCGTTGGCCGCCGAGAACGTGTCGCCGATCATGTACCGGCCCCACGAAGCGAGACGTGAGAACACGCCGGCCTCGGGGGAGCGAGCTCGTTCGTCCATCCACTTGCGAACTTCGGGGTCGCGCAGCTTCGCGATCCGTTCCGCGACCGGGAGGTTCATGACCTCCGACCAGCCCGGCATCATGAACAGCGCGCAGTAGTTGAGGAACGACATGTTCATCTCGACGAGGATCGGCATCGTGAGCGCGACGACGGTGCCGCCCCGGGCCCGCGCGTTCTCGCACGCGCCGACCTGGTCGCGGTATCGCTGCGGCTCCTTCGAGTCGATGGTCAGCACGTTCCAGTTGAGCGCGCGCCGGCCCGCGAGCGTCATCTCCGCCATCAGCTCCACTTCGGCGTCGGTGAAGCCGCGCAGGCAGCCGTCGGTGACGTACTCGAGCGACGTCCCCTCATGCTCGCTCACCGCGCGGCACAGCGCGAGCACTTCGTCGTTGGAGGCCCAGCGCGACGCGACCGGTTGGCCGTCGCCGTCGGAGTGCGTGAACGAGAGCGTGGTGGAGAAGCCGAGCCCGCCGGCCGCGAGCGAGTCGTGCAGCAGCGCGGTGATCGCTTCGAGTTGGGCGGGTGTTGCCTCGTTGCCGACGCTGTCGGGGCCCATCACGTTGCGCCGCAGCGCGCAGTGACCCACCATGAACCCGACGTTGAGCGCGACGTTGCCGTCGAGCGCGCCGAGGTAGTCGGCGAACGTGCGCCAGCTCCACGGCACGCCGTTCTCGAGGGCCGGCAACGGCATGCCCTCGACCTTCGCCATCATGCGCCGGAGGTAGTCGGCGTCTTCGGGGGCAATCGGCGCGAGCGTGAACCCGCAGTTGCCCGCGATCATGCTCGTGACGCCGTGCAGGTTCGACGGGCTCGCGGCCGGGTCCCAGAACAGCTGCGCGTCGTAGTGAGTGTGCGGGTCGACGATGCCCGGCGCGACCACGAGGCCGCCCGCGTCGATCGTCTCGAGTGCGTCCTCGGTGACGTCGCCGACCGCGACGATGCGGCCGTCGCGCAGGCCGACATCGGCCCGGCGCGCGGGTGCGCCGGTGCCGTCGACTACCGAACCACCCTTGATGACGCAGTCGAGCATCGGCGACCTCCACCGTCCCGAAATAGAACGTGTTTCATTCTGTCACCCGACGCAAACCGGCGTCGCCGCAACCGTCACGAACCGGCGTCGCTGTGGCATGCATGACATGCCATATTGACGCCGGTTCGGGCTGGGGGGTGGGGTCAGCGGGGGGTCGGTGGGCGCTTGGCGGCGTGGAGGGCCTCGCGGCGGCTGGCCTGCGCGATGGCCCGAGCTTTCCGCTCGCGCTGCTCGGACGCCCGGCGCTCGGCCTTGGCGGCCTTGCGGCGCTCGCGCAGCTCGGCGCGCTCCGGATCGGCGGCGGATTGCTTGCCCGTGGGGCGCGCGACGAGGCCGAAGCTCGGCAGCTCCTTCGCGGCCGTCTCGTCGGCCGGAGCTTCGTCGGGGAGTGCGAACCGCTCGTCGGAGTCGAGCAGCTCGCGCATCACGGCCCGCACGGGCGCGTCGGAGATGGCGTACGACGCGATCATCAGCCGGACGAGCTCCAGGCCGTACTCGTCGATCACCGCGGGCAGCACTTCGTCGAGATCGGCCCGGCTGGGATCCTCGCTGCGGTCGCCGAGCAGCTCGACGGTCGAGTCGTTGGCGCGCTGGGTGAGCGCGGTCGCGATCGCGTGCTGCCGGTCGATGGAGAGCCCGCGCAACTTGCGGCGCACCAGCGGGGCGAGACCGTCGCCGAGGTGCACGGTCGCCCGCGGCAGGTTGAGACTGGTGGCCAGCTCCTGGCGCTGTTTCTCGTTGATGCCCGCCAGGCCGCGCCGGAGCGACTCGTCGTCGAGGGTGACGAGCGCGATGTCGAGTCGCTTGAGGTCGAGCTCGTCCTGCGCGGAGAGCTCCTCGCCGGCGTCGTCTTCCGGGACCTCCGCGACCGGCGTGGCTTCGGGCTCGGCTTCCACCGACTCGGGCTCGTCGGCCTTCGCTTTCGTGGCCTTCTTCGGAGCAGCCTTCTTCGCGGCGGCCTTCTTGGGGGTGGCTTCGGTCGGGCTCATATGGGCGTCAGCTTCGCGCGTCCGTGGCGTTGGCGTAGGTTCGAACGGTGATCGACGATCGCGCGAGCGCCCGGAATCGGATCGAACGGGTGTTGAAACGCCTGGTGCGGCCCGCGATCTACGCGGAACGCATCCCGCTCGAGGTGTCCGCCCATCACGTGCACGGCGAGCCGATCGCCGCTGCGGAAGCGCGCCTCGGCCCGTTCGTCGCATTCGAGACGGGCGAGGCGTGGGGCGGCACGTGGGACACCACCTGGTTCCGGATGGGCGCGTCGATTCCTCCGGACTGGCAGGGATCGGAGGTCGTCGCGCTCGTCGACCTGGGCGGCGCCGGGATGGTCGGCTTCACCGCCGAGGGCCTGGTGTGGGAGGGCGACCAGCCGCGCCAGGGCTTGCACCTGAAGCAGCGCGAGTACGTCGTGACGCGCCGCGCGACGGGCGGTGAGGCGGTCGAGGTGTTGATCGAGGCCGCGGCCAACCCGATCCCGCCGTGGGGGACGTCGCCGTGGCCGTTGCTCATGCCCGATGTCGACGGGCCTCCGATCTACCGCCTCGCGCAGGCCGACCTCGCGGTGGCGCACCGCGACGTGGAGGCGTTGTACTTCGACCTGCTGGTGCTCGTGCAACTCCTCGAGGTGCTGCCCGCCGACGGTCCGCGCGCACAGGCAGTCACGCGCGCGCTCGAGGCCGCGTGCGACGCGATCGAGCGCGACGGCGCGGGCGGCGCGGTGCCGGAAGCGCGGGCCGCGCTGGCGCCGGCCCTCGGCAGCGCGGCGCTACCGAACGCGCATCGTGTGAGTGCGATCGGTCACGCGCACATCGACTCCGCTTGGCTCTGGCCGATCCGCGAGACCAAACGCAAGTGCGCGCGCACCTTCGCCAACGCGCTGCGGCTCATGGAGGACTATCCGGAGTACCGCTTCTCCGCGTCGCAGGCCCAGCAGTACGTGTGGATGAAGGACAACTATCCGCCGCTGTACGAGCGGATCCGGACCCAGGTGACCGCCGGCCGGTTCGAGCCGATCGGCAGCATGTGGGTGGAGGCCGACTGCAACATCCCGTCGGGCGAGTCGCTCGTGCGCCATATCGTGCACGGCAAGCGGTTCTTCCTCGACGAGTTCGACCGGGAGACGACCGACCTGTGGCTTCCCGACGTGTTCGGGTACTCGGCCGCGCTGCCGCAGATCTTGCAGGAAGCCGGCATCACGTCGTTCCTCACGCAGAAGATGTCGTGGAGCGAGACGAATCGCTTCCCGCACAGCACGTTCTGGTGGGA
>CAZLEC010000204.1:0-7379 GCA_964558245.1 uncultured Burkholderiales bacterium
TCAGCGCGATCGGCCGCGCACCCATCGAGAAGATGTCGCGGATGATGCCGCCCACCCCCGTGGCCGCACCCTCGTAGGGCTCGACCGCCGACGGGTGGTTGTGGCTCTCGATCCGTACGGCCACCGCCAGGCCGTCGCCGATGTCGACCACGCCCGCACCCTCACCCGGACCGACGAGCACCCACGGCGCGGTGGTCGGGAACCGGCCGAGATGCGCGCGTGACGACTTGTAGGAGCAGTGCTCCGACCACATCACCGCGTACATCGCGAGCTCGAGGTCGGTCGGCTCGCGGCCGAGCTCCGCGATGACCCCGGCGAGCTCGTCGTCGGTCATTCCGAGCTGCTGGTGGAGCGGCCGTTCCATCCGGGCCGAGATTAGTGACCGGCTCCGCCGCCCCCGGGCCCGTCACCGACAACGGATGCGACGGGAGCGGGCCTATTGCGCGAAGATCGGAGTGATCGATTTCTCGGAAATGCTCTGCGCCTGATTTGACGAGGTGGAAGATGGCTACGCGGACCAAGAAAACCCCGATGTCGGACACGCACAAGGAAGCGCTCGCAGAGGGGCGCAACCATGCCCGGATTGTGGGTCGCTATCTCGAGGCTCTGGAGGCGAACAAGCCCAAGCGGGGCCGCAAGCGGACGCCCGAGTCCGTCAAGAAGCGCCTCGAAGCGGTGTCCAACGAGGTCAAGGACGCAACCGGCCTGACCCGCCTCAGTCTCCTGCAAGAGCGGCGGGATCTCGAGATCGAGCTGGCGACAATGCAGGCCGGAACCCCCGACATCAGCGGGCTCGAGAAGGACTTCGTGCAGGTTGCCGGCGAGTACTCGGCGAAGAAGCGGATCTCCTACGGTGCGTGGCGCGAGTTCGGTGTGTCGCCGGAAGCACTGAAGAAAGCCGGCATCAGCCGCGGCGCATAGACAACCAGGAAAGGCTCACTCGCCCGACCAACGGCCGCGGGCGGAGACGTCGTACACCTGGGGCCGGAACGCCAGGATCGGGTCGGCCGACGGCTCGATACCGTCGCACAGTCGCATCGGATCGAACACCCGAACGTCGCTCGCGGTCTCGGGTGCTCCGATCGCGCGTTCGACGCACAATTTCCCGACTGCGACCGCCTCGCGCTCCTCGGGCCAGGCCGCGGTCGGATCGTCGACGGGATCGTCCGCCGCCGCGAGCCGGGCCTGGAGGACGAACGATGCGGGCCCGGATGCCAGGCGGCGGTGCAGATCGGCCGCGAGATAGTTGGGGTCGCGTGACTGCGCATCCTCGTCGGTGAGCGTCTCGTCGCCGCCTTCGGGAACCCAGCGCGTCCGCACCCACGCGGCGCGTCCGCCGGCCGACGACCACCGGAAGGCGTGAATGCCGTTGTAGGTGACTGCGAGCCAGCTCGCCGGAGGCGGCATGGCCCCGGCCGCCGCCAACGCCGCCGCGGTCTCCGGGTGCGCGGCGAGGAACGCGCCGATCGCGGCCATGTCGGGCTGGCCGGTGTCGGGATCGCGCCGCGCGAGCTTCACGTACTCGACGAAGTCTGCGGGGGTCCGCGCCGTGAACATCGGCACGGAGATGCCCAGGAGATCGGTGCGCCGGCTGTCGTCGAGGTGCAGCTTCACTCCGATACCGCGGCCACCGCGATCGCCGTCGTGGGCGTCGGGGTTCCCGCCGCCGTTGGAGAATCGCACGACTGCGGGGAACGACCGGCCGTCGAGGAACTCGGCGCGACACAAATCCGCACCCTCGGGCGTGCCGGTGAACGTCGCCTCCGCCCAACCGCCCTTTACGTGCACCACTCGGCCCTCGTGGGGGCCGAACGCCTCGTGCATCGCACGCACAGCCTCGTGTGCGAGGTCGCCACCGTCGGTCATGCCCGGCCTCCCCGCTGCGACCACACCGTCTGGCGCAGCTCCCACACCACCTCGGCCTCGGGATCGTCCTCCTCGAGCGCGCGCAGGCGTTCGATCAGCTCGGGCGCGTCGTCGACCTCGTCTCCCCACGTGACGGCGTTGCGCCAGAACATCGCCGCGGCGCGGCCGGCGCGAACCGGATGCTCCACCACACGGTCGAGGACGCGCACACACCCGGGCGGGTCGCGGTCGAGCGCCGGGCCGGCCCAGAGCGTCGCGCCGCGCGCGGCGACAACGCCCGTGACCGCCTCCTCGTAGCGGGCGAAGAGGGCATCGTCGCTGCGGTAGCGCACCGGCTCCTCGCACACGATCACACCGGGCGGACGCACCGCCCGGGCCCAGTGCGTGAGCACGGTGGCCGGATCGGGGAGGTGACCGAGCAGCAAGCGCGAGTACACGACGTCGGCCGGGAGCCGGAGCGGCCCGGTGACGTCGGCCACGGTGAACCACGCGCCCGGCACGCGCGCGCGGGCTTCCTCGACCATGGCCGGGGAGGAGTCGAGGCCCGTGACCTCGGAGTGCGGGAACCTTGTGCGCAAGAGCGCCGACGCGTAACCGGGCCCGCACCCCATGTCGACGACGTAGCGCGGCTGCATCGGCGGCAGATCGTCGAGCAGCTGCCGGCTGGGCGCCTCGAAGGTGTCGCAGACGATGGCGAGCCGCTCGCGGGCGATCTCGGAGTCGCCGAACGCGTAGCCGGTGCGCGCGGTCTCGTTCACACCGCGAGACGCGCGCCGGCCGCGGCCAGCAGCGACCGCACCAGGACCACGCCGTCGGCCGAGCCCAGCATCGCATCGGATGCCCGCTCGGGGTGCGGCATGAGGCCCACGACGTTTCGTTCGGCGTTGCAGATGCCGGCGATGTCGTCGAGGCTGCCGTTGGGATTGTCGGTGTAGCGGACGACGACGCGGTCTTCGTCTTGCAGCTGAGCAAGTGTGCGCGCGTCGCACACGTAGTTGCCCTCGAAGTGATTGATGGGCACGCGCAGCCGTTGCCCGACTTCGCACGCGTTGGTGAGCACGGTGCCGGTCGTCTCGACGCGGATCTCCACCGTCTCGCAGAGGAACTTCAATCCCGCATTCTTCTGGAGCGCGCCCGGCAGCAGTTCGGCTTCGGTCAGCACCTGGAAGCCGTTGCAGATGCCGACGACCGGGCCGCCCGCCGCCACGAACTCGGTGACCGCGGTCATCACGGGCGAGAAACGGGCGAGCGCGCCCGTGCGGAGGTAGTCGCCGTGCGCGAAGCCGCCGGGCAGGACCACGGCGTCGACGCCTTTGATCGACGCGTCGCCGTGCCAGCACAACTCTGCGTGCGCGCCGAGCTCCTCGACCACCCACATCACGTCGAGCTCGCAGTTGGTGCCGGGGAACTGCACGACGCCGATGCGGGCGCTCACGGAGCGGCCTCCAATGCCGCGATCGAGACTTCGTACGACTCGATCACGGGGTTCGCGAGCAGCCGTTCGCACATCTCCGTTGCCTGCGCGCGGGCCGCGTCGGCGTCGGGCGCGTCGACCATGAGCCGGATCACCTTGCCGATGTGCACCTGGGTGACGTTGGTGTACCCGAGCGCGGGCAGCGCCCGTTCGACGGTCGCGCCGGCCGGATCGGCGATGCCGGGCCGGTGACTGACCTCCACGTGCACCGCGTACGCCGCCATGACGTCAGCGTATCCAGGCGCAGATCCGCAGGGCCGGCCATTCGCGCGAAGCCGCACGGGCGATCGAGGGTCGGAGGTCGCAGCCGCAATAGACGCGTATCCAGGAAGGACGGTCAGATCCGACCCTTTGCACCGCTACTCGTCGGGGCCGTACCAGTCGTCGAGGCTGGAGCCGGTGAGGCGCTCGTATGCCTCGCGGTACAGCGCGCGAGTGGAGTCGATCACCTCGGCGGGCATACGCGGCGCGGGTGGTTCGTGATCCCACCCGGTGCTGTCCATGAAGTCGCGCACGAACTGCTTGTCGAACGAGGGCGGCGAGGTGCCCACTTCGTATGCGTCAAGCGGCCAATACCGTGACGAGTCGGGCGTCATCATCTCGTCGATCGCGATGATCTCGCCGTCGAGATCGCCGAACTCGAACTTCGTGTCGGCGAGAACGAGACCGTTCTCGTGCGCCCGCGCCGCGCCCAGCGCGTAGATCCGCATCGAGACGTCGCGGAGGCGCTCGTACACCTCCGGCCCCACCAACTCTGCGGCTTCGCTCGCGGTGAGCGGCAGGTCGTGACCCGACTCGGCCTTGGAGGTCGGGGTGAACATCGGCTCGGGCAACCGCTCGGCCTGCCGCAGCCCGGAAGCGACCGTGACGCCACCCACGGTCCCCCGCTCGGTGTACTCCTTCCACCCACTGCCGAAGAGGTAGCCCCGCACCACGCATTCGAGCCGGATCGGGCGGGTGGCGCGCACGAGCATGGCGCGACCCCCGACGTCGCCGGCGGTCTCGGGGAAGTCGGTGGGATCGCTCGAGATGACGTGATTCCCCACGATCTCCGCGGTCTGATCGAACCAGTACTGCGACACGCCCGTGAGCACGCGGCCCTTGTCGGGGATCTCGTCGGGAAGCACGACATCGAACACGGAGACGCGGTCGCTGGCGACCAGCAACAACCGGTCGTGGCCGACTTCGTACAGCTCGCGGACCTTGCCCGTGTAGACGTGGGGCAAACCGATGGAGCTAGCCATCGTGTTCCGAGAGCGGCGTCGCCTCGGTCCGGTCGAGCTCGTCGAAGGTGCGCCCGACGTTGGCGAGCGCGCGCTTGAGATCGAAGCACGCGTCGAGCCGCGCGTCGTCGAGCACGGCACGGACCTCGGGGTCGGCGACGAGCAGCTCGCGAAACGATCGCTCTTCCTGCCAGGCCCGCATCGCGTTGCGCTGCACCAGACGGTACGCGTCGTCGCGACTCGCGCCCGCCTCGACGAGCGCGAGGAGCACCGGCTGGCTGAACACCAAACCGAACGAGGCGTCGAGGTTGCGCAACATGCGGTCGGGATGAACGCGCAGACCGGAGATGACCTTCGTGAACTGCACGACCACGTAGTAGGCGAGCATCAGCGAATCGGGAATGATGATCCGCTCGACCGACGAGTGCGAGATGTCGCGCTCGTGCCACAACGCGACGTCTTCGAGCGCAGCCTGGAGGTTCCCGCGCAACACGCGGGCGAGACCGCACAGCTGCTCCGACTTCACCGGGTTCCGCTTGTGCGGCATCGCGCTGGAGCCCTTCTGCTCCCCTTCGCGAAACGCCTCCTCGGCCTCCCGCACCTCGGTGCGTTGGAGGTGGCGGATCTCCAGCGCGAACGTCTCCACGGTCGCGCCGATCGACGCGCACGCGTAGAGCACCTCGGCGTGCCGATCGCGTGGCAGCACCTGCGTGGCGGGCACCGGCGTGAGGCCGAGGCGATCGCACACGAATCGCTCCACCGCGGGATCGATGTTGGAGTAGGTGCCGACCGCGCCCGACAGCTTGCCGACCGCGATCGCGTCGCGGGCGTGGAGGAGCCGCTCCCGGTCGCGGCGCACTTGCATGGCCCAGAGCGCGAGCTTCATGCCGAAGGTGGTGGGCTCGGCGTGGATCCCGTGGGTGCGACCGACCATCGGCGTGTCGCGGAACTCCCGCGCGCGGGCCGCGATCGCCGACTCCAACTGGGCGGCGGCAGGAAGGATGCGATCGAGGGCCCGGGTCATCTGGAGCGCGAGCGCGGTGTCGACGACGTCACTGGAGGTGAGCCCGTAGTGCACCCACGCACCAGCCGGCTGGCCGACGCTCGCCTGCACGACGTCGACGAACGCGGCGACGTCGTGATCAGTGACCTTCTCGCGCTCGTGTACCGCGGCGACGTCGACTCGGGCCCGCTCGCGCACGGCTCGCGCCGCGTCGGCCGGCACGACGCCGAGCTGCGCCCACGCCTCGACCGCGAGCACCTCGACCTCGAGCCACGCGCCGAAGCGCGCCTCGTCGGTGAACAGGTCGGCAATCTCGGGGAGGGAGTAACGGGGGATCACGAAACCGCCTGGGCTGCGATGTCGCGACGGTAGTGGAGCCCCGGCCACGAGATCAGGGTCGCGGCCTCGTACGCCCGGTCACGCGCCGACACCAGGTCGGATGCCGTCGCCGACACCGTCAGCACCCGGCCGCCGTTGGTCGTGACCCGGCCCGCGTCGTCGAACTTGGTGCCGGCGTGGAACACGATCACGCCGGGGCACGCACCGGCGGCGGCGAGGCCCTCGATCGGGTCGCCCCGGCGCACCGGCGCGGGCGGGTAACCCTCGGCCGCGAGCGCGACACCGACACACGCGACGTCGGCGAGCTTCACCTCGGTCTCGATGCGACCCTCGGCTGCCTCCCGGCAGTGCAGATAGAGGTCGCTGGCGAGCCGGGGGACGAGCACCTGACCCTCGGGGTCGCCGAGGCGCACGTTGTACTCCAGCACCTGCGGGCCCTTCACCGGGTCGAGCATCAATCCGCAGTACAAGAAGCCGCGAAACTCCGCGTCGCGCCGGCGCAACTCGGCGAGCGTGGGGAGGATCGCCTTCTCCATCATCTCGTCGACGAGGCCGGCCGGCGCGATCGATTCCGGCACCGGCGAGTACGCGCCCATGCCGCCCGTGTTCGGGCCCGCGTCGCCGTCGAACGCGCGCTTGTGATCCTGCGCGAGCGCGATCGGGAACGCGTCGCGCCCGTCGCACAACGCGAACAGCGACACCTCCGGACCGTGCAGCGCCTCTTCGATCACGCACGTTCGTCCGGCGTCGCCGAAGGCCTCGCCGGAGAGGTACGCGCGCACCGCTTCCCGGGCTTCGGACATCGACTCGGCGACGACCACGCCCTTGCCCGCGGCGAGACCGTCGGTCTTCACCACGTAGGGCGCGGTGAGCGACTCGAGAAACGCGAACGCCGCCGCTTCGTCGCCCGCGCCGAACGAGCGGTAGCCCGCGGTGGGCACGCCGGCACTCGCCAGCACGTCCTTCATCCACTTCTTCGATCCTTCGAGGCGCGCCGCCGCCGCGTTCGGGCCGAACGCGAGATGCCCGCGGTTCTGCAGCGCGTCGACCACACCGGCCACGAGCGGGTCTTCGGGCCCGACGACCACCAGGTCGGGACGGATCCGATCGGCGAGATCGCTCACCGCCGCAGGATCGACGGCGTTCACCGCGACGCACTCACCGAGCGCCGCCATGCCCGGATTGCCGGGCGCGCAGACGATCTCGCCCGCGAGCGGCGAGCGCGCCAAGCCCCACGCCAGCGCGTGCTCCCGCGCGCCGGGACCGACAACGAGAACACGGGCAGCCACGGCTATGCGGCGCGGGGCAACACGATGGTCTGGTCGCGCGCCGGACCGACACCGACGAAGCTCACGTGCACGCCGGTGAATTCCTGGATGAACTGCACGTAGTCGCGCGCGGCCTGCGGAAGATCTTCCATGCGCTCCGCAGTCTCGATGTCGGTACCCCAACCGGGAAGCGTCTCGTACACCGG
>CAZLEC010000205.1:0-7311 GCA_964558245.1 uncultured Burkholderiales bacterium
CGGCGACCTTGAAGTCCATGTCGCCGAACGCGTCCTCGGCGCCGAGGATGTCGGTGAGTGTCGTGTACTTGCCCTCCGCGAACACGAGGCCCATCGCGATGCCCGCGACCGGCGCCTTGATCGGCACGCCCGCGTCCATCAACGAAAGCGTCGAGCCACACACCGACGCCATGGAGGTGGAGCCGTTGGATGCGAGCACGTCGGAGACGACGCGCAGCGTGTACGGCCAGTCGAGGGCGTTCGGGATCACGGGCACGAGCGCGCGCTCGGCGAGCGCGCCGTGGCCGATCTCGCGCCGCTTCGGCGAACCGACGCGGCCGGTCTCGCCGGTGGAGAACGGCGGGAAGTTGTAGTGGTGCATGTAACGCTTGCGGTCGTCGAGCGTGATCGTGTCGAGCATCTGCTCCATACGGGGCATGCCCAGCGTCACGACCGACAACACCTGCGTCTCGCCGCGCTGGAAGAGACCGTCGCCGTGCGACGTCGGCAGCACGCTGGTCTCGGCCGAGAGCGGACGGAGATCGCTCGGACCACGACCGTCGATGCGGATGCCCTCGTTCACGATGCGGCTGCGAACGACTTCCTTCTGCAGCGACCGGAACGCCCGCTTCACCGCGGTGCCCTCGCCGGCGAACTTGCCGGGGATCTCGTCGGTGCCGACGAGACCGATCAACAGCTCGCCCTGGATCTCGTCGAGCATCGCGTTGCGGTCGTTCTTGTCGGCGATCGCCATCGCTTCGGCGGTCTTGCCCTTCGCGTGCTCCGACACCGCCGCGAGCACCTCGGGCGTGTAGTCGATCGCCGGGCTGTACTCGACCGGCGTGATCGGACCGTGCGCGAGCACGTACTCGGCGTGCAACGCGATCTGGAGGTCGATCGCGGCGCCGATCCACTGCTTCGACTCCTCGAGCCCCTGCGCGATCAGCTCTTCGGTGACCTTCGGGGCGCCCTCTTCGTAGAGCTCCCAGGTGCGTTCGGTGCCGCCGGCCTCGACCATCATGATCGCGATCTCGCCGTCGTCGTTGCGACGACCGGCAACCACGATCTCGAAGGTGGAGTTGTCGCCCTCGGCGAACGTCGGGTGCGCGATCCACTCGCCGTTGTGGTGCGAGAGGCGAACCGCGCCGATCGGCCCGTCGAACGGGATGCCCGACACGGTGAGCGCGGCCGACGCGCCGTTGATCGAAGCGACGTCGTGCGGGTTCACGAGGTCGGCGCCGAGGATGGTCGCGATGACCTGCACCTCGTTGCGGAAGTCGGACGGGAACGACGGCCGCAGCGGACGGTCGGTGAGCCGGCACGTGAGGATGGCCTGCTCGCCCGGGCGACCCTCACGACGGAAGAACGAGCCCGGGATCTTGCCCGCGGCGTACATGCGCTCTTCGACGTCGACGGTGAGGGGGAAGAAGTCGATGCCCTCACGGGGCTTCGACGTGCAGACGGTGGAAAGGAGCGTGGTGCCCCCGACCTTGACCAGGACGGCGCCGTCGGCAAGTGCTGCCAGCTTTCCCGTCTCGAGGGTCATCTCGAGACCAGCGGCGTTGATGGGACCGGAAACGCGAACGACGTTGTCGCTCATGCGCGGATACCTCTCTCTGTTCGAAGCTCGATGCTCACGAGAGGTGCCGGTTCCCAGTTGTCAGCGTCCGCAGGAAGCGGGCGCTCGCGACTGACAACCGACAGCGGCTTGCGGGCTTCGTATGTCAAACGCGCCGCAGATGGCTGCGGCGCGTTGCCCTATCCCTTATCGGCGAATGCCCAACTTGGCGATGAGCGCTCGATACCGCTCGACGTCGTTGCGCCGGAGGTAGTCGAGCATCCGACGCCGCCGACCGACGAGCATCAGCAAGCCTCGCTGGCTGTGAAAGTCCTTCTTGTGGACCTTCATGTGCTCGGTCAGGTGGCGGATGCGCTCCGTCAGCAACGCAATCTGCACTTCGGCCGACCCTGTGTCGGAGTCGTGGAGCTTGTTGTCGCTGATCGTGGCGGCTTTGTCGGGCATGCGCGCGTTTGAACCTTCACCGGGAACGGGACGAAAGGTGACGCTACCACAGGACTGGTCGGGGCCGGCGCGAGGCGCAGCGGGGATCGACTCACGTGTCGCCGCGGTCACGTACGGTCGTGTCATGGGCACGCTCCCGGAGGCGCTCGCCGGCCTGCGCGCGCGACGCGGGTGGTCGCAGCAGCGACTCGCCGACGAGCTGGGCGCCTCGCGGGCGTCAGTCGCCCGGTGGGAGGGCGGCACGGCATCCCCGAGCCCGCAGCAGGGCCTGGCGATCCGCGCCCTGTGCCGCGGCGATGCCTGGCCGCCGCAGCCGGCGTTCGCCGCGCACGGCAGCCGCCGGGCCCGCCGGGGCGAGGCGCTCGTCGAGCCGGACGAACCCGAAGTCGTGCGGCCCCGGGCGCAGGATCCCGTGCTCGAACGGCTGACGAGCGGAAACCGCTTTCTGACGACACCCGACGCGACCGTTGCCTCATTGGTCGATCGCCACCGAAAGGCCGCGGCCACCGCCCGCAAGCCGCCGCCGTCGGGGATGTCGGCGGGCAAGAACACGTACACCTACGACGCGCACACGTACCACACGAAGGTGCCGCCGCAGGGCATCGCCGAGCTCGTCCGCCACTATCTCCCCGACGGCGGACTCGTGCTCGATCCGTTCGCCGGCAGTGGCATGACCGGCGTCGCGACCTCGGTCCTCGGCAGCGACTGCATCCTCAACGAGCTGTCTCCGGCCGCGTGCTTCATCGCGAGCCGCTTCGTGTCGACGTTCCCCGCGTCGAGATTGGAGACGGCGCTTCGCCGGCTCCTCGACGAGCTCTCCCAACTGCGCGCCGATCTCTACACGACCGCTTGTCGCGAGTGCGGCCGCGACACTGAGCTTCTCTACACCGTGTGGGCCTATCGCGTGGCGTGCCCCCACTGCGACTGCGACTTCAACCTGTGGGACGTTTGCCGGCGTTACGGCGACACGGCACGGGAGCATCGGATCCTCACCGAGTTTCCCTGCCCCGGATGCGGCGCCGCGCTCGAGAAGTCGGCGCTCGAGCGCACCGTTGCCGAGCCGGTGGAGGTGGCGTACAAGTGCTGCGGCTCCCGCCGGCGCGAGCAGACTCATCCGCCGGATCGAGAAGACCTTGCATTGATCGAGTCGCTACGCGAGCAACCGCGCGCGGCCCGGGGATGGTTCCCTCGCACTCCCCTTCCCGACGGCGTGAACCTCGGCCAGCCGAAGCGCCACGGCCTGACCACGGTCGACAAGTTCTACACACCTCGCAACCTCGCGGCGACGAGTCACATCTGGAAGACGATTCACCGCTTCGAAGATCCCGACACCGCGTCGTTCCTCGCGTGGATCTTCACGTCGCTCTATCGCCGCGTCACCCGATTCTCGGAGTTCCGGTTCTGGGGCGGCAGCGGGAACACCGCGCGTCTCAACGTTCCGTACATCTTCGACGAGCCCAACGTCTTCGTCTCCTATGCGCGCAAGGCGCAGACGATCGTCGATCACCTCGCGACCACGGCCGCGGGCTACACGGGGCGTACGGCAGTCGTGAACGGATCGGCGACCGACCTCTCCTGGCTGCCCGACGACTCCGTCGACCTGATCTTCACCGATCCCCCGTTCGGCTCGAACATCAACTACAGCGAGATGAATCTGCTCTGGGAGTCGTGGCTCGGTCGCACCACCGACACGACGGAGGAGGCCATCGTCAACCGGATGCAGTCGAAGGATCTCGACGACTACCGCAAGCTGATCCTGCGGTCACTCGAGGAGTCGTACCGGGTGTTGCGGCCCGGCCACTGGCTGCTCCTCGTCTTCATGAACTCGTCGGGCCGCGTGTGGGACGCGCTCCACTCCGCGATCGTCGAGGCCGGCTTCGTGATCGTGAACGCCGACGTGTTCGACAAGCAGCACGGGACGTTCAAGCACTTCGTCAGCGAGAACACCGCGGGCTCCGACCTCGTGCTGCACTGCCTGAAGCCCGCGAAGCCTGATGGTCCGCGGCGACGCTCCAAGGCCCGTCGACACGACATCGACGATTTCCTCGCCACGCTCGATCCCGCGACCTACTCGCAGACGTACCTGCACGTGGCTCGACCCGCCGAGGTCGACACGCGCCGCATGTACAGCGAATGGGTGGCCGAGGCGCTCACTCGCGGGCTCGAGATCATGGACTTCGCCGCGTTTCGGGACCTCGTGAACGACTGGCCCGAACGCGCAGTCGATCCGTCCTAACCCGGCGGCGCGTCGTCGCGCACCGACTCCACGTCGCGCGCCATCTGGGCGATCAGGTCGTCGACCGACTCGAATCGCTCCTGGCCCCGCAGGCGACGGTGGAACCGGACCCGCGCCGCCTGGTCGTACAGATCACCCTCGAAGTCGAGGACGTAGGCCTCGAGGAGCAGCAGGCCCGACTCCTCGTAGAAGGTCGGGCGCCGACCGAGCGAGATGGCCGCCGCCCGCTCGATGCCGTCGTCGGCAAGAAAGGTGCCGGCGTACACGCCGTCGGCCGGGAGGCAGATGCGCTCCGGCACCGCGAGATTCGCGGTCGGGAAGCCGAGCAGGCGCCCGCGCTGATCGCCGCGCTCCACGGTTCCCCGCACCTCGTGGGGCCGGCCGAGGATCGCGGCGGCGCCCGCCACATCGCCCTCCGCCAAGGCCGAACGGGCGCGCGTCGAGGAGTACGGAATCCCACCGTCGGGCGCGTCCGGGTCGTGCGACGCGACGAGCCCGAGCCCGAGCACCTCGAAGCCGAGCTCGGCGCCCATGCGCTTCAGCAGCGGGACGTCGCCATGACGCCGGTAGCCGAAGTGGAAGTCGTCACCGACCACGACGAGACGAGCGCGAAGCACTCCGGCCAGAATCTCGCTCACGAAGTCCTCGGCCGGTTCCTTGCTGCGCGCTTCGTCGAACGCGAGCACGAGGCATTCGTCGACCGCGCCCGTCGCGTCGAGCAGCTCGAGCTTCTGATCGAGGGTCGTCAGCAGCTTGGGCGCCGATCCCGGACGCACGATCTCGGCCGGGTGACGATCGAACGTGAGCACGGTCGACGTGAGCGAACGGGCGCGGGCGAGGTCGTGCACGAGCCGCAGCACTGCCTGGTGCCCGAGGTGCACACCGTCGAAGGCGCCGATCGTGACCGCGCGACCGGCGCGCGCTCCACCGTCGCCCGCCGGGCCGACCTCGCCGGGATCGCGCCAGATGATCATGTCGACACCTGCGCCGAGAACACGACCGTGGGCTTCACCCCGGCGCCTCGTCGCTCGTAGACCGCGAGGAGCTCTCCCTGCTCGTCGACCACGGCGAACGGGCCGGGCGCGTCGGCGTGCGCGCCGGCCGCGCCGAGCAGGGCCGGCGCGGCGAACGTCGCGCCGTGCGCAACCGCCCGCTGGAGCTCCGAGTCGGCGACGACCTCGGTGAGATCGCGCAACGCGGCCGCGGGCGTGAGCAGGACGCCCTCGATGTCGGACGCGACCGCCTCCAGCGAATGGGCTTCGTCGAGCCCGAACGAGCCCACCCGCAACCGCCTCAGCTCCGCAAGGTGGGCACACCCACCGAGGGCCGTCCCGAGGTCTGCCGCCAATGTGCGCACGTAGGTTCCACTCGAACAGTCGACGCGGATCGTCGCTTCAGGGTACGCGCCGGCGACGAACTCCTCGAGCACGATCTCGTCGACGTGCACGTGCCGCGCCGGTCGCTCGACGGTCTCCCCCGCCCGGGCCAACTCGTAGAGCTTGCGGCCGTCGATCTTGATCGCCGACACCATGGGCGGGATCTGATCGATGTCGCCGACGAACGCGCCGAGCGCGGCTTCCACCTGCTCGTGGGCCAGCGGCATCTCCGCGCGCTCGAGCACCGCACCGGCGGCGTCGAGCGTGTCGGTCGCGACACCGAACACGACTCGCGCCCGATACGACTTCCCGGTGTCCTGCAGGTACCGCATCAGTCGCGTCGCGCGACCGAGCCCCACGAGCAGCACGCCCGTCGCGTCCGGGTCGAGCGTGCCCGCGTGGCCCACCCGGCGCTGCCCGTAGATCTTGCGCATGCGCGCGACGACGTCGTGCGAGGTGTGCGCGGCGGGCTTGTCGACTACCACCAGTCCATCGTGCAAGGACTGGGAAGCTAATGGCGGGAGCCGGCCGCGTCGCAGTCGCCGGACTACAGCGCGGCGAGTATCCGCTGCACGACGACGTCGGCGGGGTCGTCGCTCGTGAACCCGGCCGCGAACCGGTGCCCGCCCCCGCCCTCGGCTTGCGCCACGCGGCACACGTCGACCGCACCGAGCGAGCGCAGGCTCACGCGCCACGCGCCGTCGGCCGCCTCCTTCAGGACGCACGAGACCTCGGCCTCGCGCGTGCGTCGGACGAGGTCGATGAGCCCCTCGACTTCCTCGAAGCTCACGCCGCGCCGCTCGAGGTCGGCCTGGGTGACCTTCGCCCACACGAAGTGCTTCTCGGGTACGAGCACCGCGCCCGCGAGCACGTCGGCGACGAGTTGCAGGTACGCAAAGCGATGCTCCTCGAAGAGCGTGCGGGAGAGCTGCGAGATCGGCAGGTCGAACGCGGCGAGCTCCTGCGCGAGCTCGAAGACCGCGCACGTCGTGGACTCGTACTGGAAGCGTCCGGTGTCGCACACCAGCGCGGCGTACAGACAGATCGCGGCGTCGCGCGTGAGCGGCAGCCCGAGCTCGGCCACGAGCCTGCGCACGAGCACGCCACTCGCGGCGGCGTTCATGTCGATCACGTTGATCGTTCCGTAGCGCGCGTTCGACGCGTGGTGGTCGACGACGATCAGCTCGCCCGCAGCTTTGGCATTCGTCTCCAGATCGCCGAGTCGCGCGAGATCACCGCAGTCGAAGGTGACCATCACCTCGGGCTCGCGGTCGACCTGATCGGGCGGCGTCAGCAGATCGAGACCCGGGAGGTCGCGATAGTGCGGCGCGACGACGAACGGCATCGGGAACGACGCGACGGAGCTGACACCGGCGGCGCGCAACACGTGGTGCAGCGCGAGCGTGGAGCCCAACGCGTCGCCGTCGGGATTCACGTGACACACCAGCGTGACGCGCTCGGCGTTCGCGATGACCTCCGCCGCGCGGGTCAGCGATGGGTCGGTTTCCGGTTCCGTGGTTCCGGTCACAGGTCCTCCTCGTCGGCATCAGCCTCGTCCTGAGGCTCGGCATCGTGGTGGATGCCGCGCAAGATCTCCTCGATGCGCTGGCCGGCGAGGATGCCGGGGTCGGGCTCGAAGGTGAGACGTGGGACTTGCCGGATCCGCATCTGCCGGCCGACGAGTCCCCGAAGGTGCG
>CAZLEC010000206.1:0-4740 GCA_964558245.1 uncultured Burkholderiales bacterium
ACACCCACGAGATCGACGCATCCGCCGACGGATGCCACACCGTGCCCGCAGTCGCCGTGATCCAGGCGTACGGCACGACGATCGTCGCGACGACAACGATTCCACACAGGGTGCGTTTCAGGATTCTCATGCAAGCTCCTGGTCGAGGATGGATGCGGGGAGTCCGAGAGTGGGGCAACCTAGGGCGGGAGACCCACGTCGCTGCGAGGCGCGGCGCGGAAATTCACACGACGCTGTCGAAACTCTTACCTGGGCGACAACAGCACCCTCACAGGCATCATCAACCACGTTCGCTCGCGCGACGCGTGGTGCCGATAGCGTCGCCGGTGATGCCTGACGCCGCTTCCGGGCGACTGCGACGCCTCGCCGAGGAGCTCGACGAGAGCGGACTGCGCCTCGCCGGCACCGAGGCGCTCCGCGCGCTGCTGATCGACGAGATCGATCACGCGCTCCGCCCCGTCGTGCACGAACGCAAGGTCGCGAGCTGCGGCGCGATCGTGGAACCGACCTCGGATCCCGCGACCTGGGAAGCGGGCGCGCAGCTGGAGATCACCCACGGTCCCGTCGATCAGCCGCTCACCGACGCGCGGAGGTTCGCCGACGGGCTGTCGAGCTGGATCGTGCGCCGCACCGACGGCACGAGCGAGTGGATGGTGTTCGACCGCCCGGCCGGCTCGGAGCGAGATCTCGTCGTGCTCGCGGGCGCGTTCGGAGCGACGATCGTGCAACGCCATCCCACCGGAGCCGTGCGAGTGGTCGGCCCGTTCGGTGTGCTGCGGTGGCAGGGCTTCACCTGGCACCACGAACCTCCGGTCAGCAGCTGGTTCGACACCGTGACCGCGAGCTCCGACCACGGAGATCCCGGCGTGCTCGAGGCGATGCTCGAGTTCGCCGTACACGACCTTGGATCGAGGGGCATCGGCGCGCTGCTCATCTATCGGCCCGACACCGAACCCGGTCCCCGCGTCGAGGAGCGCCTCCCGACACCGCCGCCGCTCCGGATCACCCGCGCGTCGCACCTCGCTCCGCTTCGGCACGCGCTCGCGCAGGTCGACGGCGCGGCCATCTTCGACGCCGAGGGCGTGTTGCGCCGGCTCGGCGTGCGACTGGTGCCGAGCAACGACGCGGAAGCGGCCGTCGAAGCACTCGGTGGCACTCGCCACACGTCGGGTCGCCGCTACAGCTTCGACGACCCGCGCGCGACGGTGATCGCGGTGAGCGAAGACGGTCCGGTCTCGGTGCTGCGCGACGCGTCGGTGCTCGGCCGCTCCTACACCGCCGACGACCGGGATCTATGAGCGCAGCGTGCGCTCGAGGCGATGGCGGCCGGCGCCGAAGTCGGTCGCCGCGAGGCCCGGGAGTGTGAGCGTCGCGACCGTGTTGCGGGGAACGGTCAGGTCGATCGTGAAACGCGCGCCCGGCGCCGCGGACCGTTGCCACGCCACGGCGATCGGGCCGTGGGGCGTCGGGACCGTGCCGCTCGCGCGGGTCGGCCCGACCGCCGGCGGCGACACGGTGAACGTGCTGTAGCCGGCGCCGGTCGGGGTGACGCCGAGCAGCACGCGTTGGATCGTGACGAGCACGTTCGAGCCCCAACCGTGCGACATGCTGTCGCCGATGACGTCGGAGGGTTGCCACACCTCCCACGTGAACGTGCCCCCGCGGGCGAGGATGTTGGCCCACCCGTCGTGCGCGTGGTCGCCGAGGATCCGAACCATGTCGGCGACGCGGCCGCCCAACGCGAGCGCGTCGAGCACTTCCGTCGCGGTGCGCGGCGGCGAGCCCATGCCGAACCTCGCGACGTACGCCGCGACGGACGCCTGACGGTTTGCGGGAACGACGCCGTATACGAGCGCGCACGCGTTGGTGTCTTGCGATGCCTCCGGGATCTGGTGACGACCGACCGAGAGCCCGTCGACGTAGGTGCCGTCGGGTCGGGTCAGGTGCGCGTTGATGGCGTCGGTGAGCGCCAGCTGCCGGGCGCGCTGGCGCTCGACGTCGTCGGCGGGCCGGCCGAGCGCAGCCGCGACGTCGGCGACTCGCCGGAACACGTCGGCGCCCAACACGTTCATGCGGGTGACCGTCGGGAACGGGTAATAGACGTTCGTCGCGGGCAGCTTCGTGACGAGCCCCGTTCGCGGGTCGACCGCGCGCCGCACGTAGTCGGACAGGTTCAAGAGGACCGGATAGACCATCTCGAGCAGCGTGCGGTCGCCGGTGTGCATCCAGTACTGCCACACCCATTCCGGGTAGATCTCGGTGAACTCGTTGATGTCGAGCGCGCCGAGGCCGGTCGGGTAGATCTTGTTGATCGCGCCGTTCGGCCAGTAGCGGCCCTGCGACGCCGCGAACTCGAGCAACGACTTGCGCGTGAGGTTCTGCTCGCCGAACGCGGCCATCGCGGTCTTCGACTCGTTGAAGCCGTCCCACAACCACGGCCCCTTCTCCCGGGTGGGCGTGTCGATGAACTGCTCCTGCGCGGTGAACAGGGCGGAGTGGCGGCCCAGCTCGAAGATCGCGTCGATCGTCGGGTTCGAAGACGAGAACGTTGCCGCGTGCTCGTCGGGCACCGCGGCGTGACGCGTGTATGCAACGACGTCGTCGGCCGCGAGGTTCTCGCCGGGGTCGTCGATCTGGAAGTAGCGGAACCCGAGATAGTCGAACGGATGGAACTGCTCGGCGCCGCCGCGCTGGACGTACGAGTAGCTCATGTCGGTGTGCTGGGTGCCGCGCGTCACCGAGACGTGCCCGGGCGCACCGACGAACGGTTCACCCTTCACGGGCTCGTCGAGGAGGTAGCCGGCGTGCATATTGACGACCCGCCCGGGCGTGCCGTGCCGGAAGCGCACGGTCGGGACCGCGGCGTAGACCTTGCCGAAGTCGGCGACCACGGCGCCCGACGCGAGACGCGTCAACGAGACCGCGCGCACCGGTTCTTCGACGATCCGCGTCCTGACCGACACCAGGTGCGTCCACGGCTTGGCCCCCGCCGCCGCGACGACGGTTGCCGGCTGCCACGCGCGGTCGTCGAAGCCGGGCGTGTCCCAGCCGATCGGGACCGCGCGCCCGTCGATGTTCTCGGTGTAGTCGACGAAGTCGCCTTCCAGGTCGCGCTGGGTGCCGGCGAGCCACGCACCCTTGCGGACCCGCCACGATCCGTCGGTGACGATCGTCTCGATCGTGCCGTCCTGGTGCAGCACCGATACCTGCGCGATCACCCCGGGCGCGCCCGCGGGATGACCCTTGGTCGCGCCGTCCCAGCTGTACAACAGTCCGAACGCGTTCGCGCCGGCGCGCAGGACCGCTGTGAGGTCGAGCGTCTCGTAGTACCGAGCGTTGGGATAGCAGTAGGCCTGACCTTTCCCGACCCGTACCCCGTTGACCCACATCTCGTACTGCTGGTCCCCCGACACGTACGCCCGGGCGCGCACGATCGGCGAGGCCGCGAGGAGCGCCTGCTTGCGCGCGTACGTGTACTCGTCGGGTTCGAGGTCGGAGCTCGCGGGCCGGCGAATCCAGTTGGCGCGCCAGTGCCGGTCGTCGAGGCCGGTCTCGAACGTCCCGGTCGCCGACCCCGAAGTCAGCTCGTCCGGACCGTCCCAGGTTTGCACCCGGCACGTGTACACCGAGTCCGGTTTCAACGGCCGGCCGCCGTAGGGCACGAAGGCGTCGGCTGCCGAACGCACCCGGCCGCTGTCCCACACCCGTTTCCCCGGCACCCGACCGGTCACGTCGGTGTGGGTCACGGCGATTCGATACGCGCGCTGCCTCGCCCCGCGACTCGCGCCGGGCACCCGCCAGCCGAACACCACGTCGGAGAGTCCCAACCCGATCGGCGCCACCAGCCCGTCGACCAACACGACGTTCTCGACCGCGCTCGGTTCCGTACCGGCGGCCGAACCCGACACCGACCGCAGCGTCTGCTCGGCGGCGCCGAGCAGTCTCGACCGGGACACGCCGAGCGCGGCGGCGGCTCCCAGGCCCCCGGCCAGGACCCGCCTGCGACTGACCCCCTCGTCGACCATCCCGTCGAATCGTGTCACGCGCTGCGCGCGCGTTCCATGCGCAGTGCGTACGACGCTCACTTCGACGACGACGCCCGCGCCTCATCCAAGATGAGTACGCGCGCCGAGCGACCGGGCGCCGGCAGCACGCGGGGCCCGGTGCGGCAAGTTGCGCGCCGCGGCTCCTACGCGCGGGCCTCGTTCGTGTCGACGATGAGCAGGCTCGACGCGCAGTGGTGCGACAGCCGGTTCGGGACGCTGCCGAGCACGAAGCGGCGAACGCCGGACATCCCGCGGTTGCCGACCACGAGCAAGTCGGCGGCGGTGTCGTCCGCGACCCGGAGGAGCCCGTCGGCCGCGTCGCCCACGACGCTGTGGGCCTCGGCGCTCACACCGGCATCGGCGGCTCGCTGGACCGCCTCGTCGCACACCCGCTTCGCTTCCCGCCGGATCACTTCTTCGGACTCCACGATGTCGACGGCCGGGATGCCGACCTGCGAGGCGGCCGCGAGGTGGTGCGCCGTCGCGAACTGGTGGGCGTTGACGATGTGCAGCGTCGCGCCGGTCAACCGGGCGAGCTCGATGGCGGCATCGAGGGCGACGTTCGCCCCCGCCGACCCGTCGGTTCCCACAACGATCTGCTTGTACATCGAGGCACTCCTTGTGGCCTTTCGGTTACTGGCCGGTCAGTCTTTCCGATCCCGGGCCCGGTGCGCACCTTCGACCCGGCTGCACC
>CAZLEC010000206.1:4840-7307 GCA_964558245.1 uncultured Burkholderiales bacterium
CCGGGCCCGGTGCGCACCTTCGACCCGGCTGCACCCGGACGGCACCGAATAGCGTGTCCGGATGGAGCGAGCCGACGTGATCGTCGTGGGGGCCGGGATCGTCGGGCTGGCGACAGCTCGGGCCGTCTTGTGCGCGCACCCCGACCGGTCGGTCGTCGTGCTCGAGAAGGAGCTCTCCGTCGGCGCACACCAGAGCGGCCGGAATTCGGGAGTCATACACGCCGGCGTGTACTACCAACCCGGCTCCGACAAGGCGCGGTTCTGCACCGCCGGCCGCACTTCGATGGTGCAGTACTGCCAAGAGCGGGGCATCGATCATGCCGTGTGCGGAAAGGTCGTGGTCGCGCTCGACGAAGCCGACCGGCGGCGACTCGACGAGCTGCATCGGCGCTGCGCCGCGAACGGTGTGCGCACCGAGGTGTTCACGGCCGGTCAACTCCACGAGGTCGAACCGCACGTCGCGGGGATCTCGGCGCTGCACGTGCTCGACACCGGAATCGTCGACTACGCGAACGTGTGCCGATCGCTCGCGGCCGACATCGAGCAGGCCGGAGCGTCGATCCGGCTCGGATGCGCCGTGGTGTCGGGGTCGGAGACGGCCTCGGGAGTGGTCGTGGAGACGACCGGCGGTCCGATCGAGGCGCACCGGATCGTGACCTGCGCGGGACTGCACGCCGACGAAGTCGCGCGTGCGATCAGCGGGCCCGACGGCGCGGGCGGCGTGCGCGTGATCGCGTTCCGGGGCGAGTACCGCGAGCTCGTGCCGACGCGGGCGCACCTCGTGCGGAGTCTGGTCTACCCCGTTCCCGACCCGCAGTTCCCGTTTCTCGGGGTTCACCTCACTCGCGGGATCGACGGCCACGTGCACGTCGGACCCAACGCGGTGCTCGCGTTCGCGCGCGAGGGGTACGAGTGGCGTCAGGTCGACACCCGGCACCTGCGCGACACGTTCGCGTTCCCCGGCTTCCGGCGCTTCGCGTTCAGGCATTGGCGGTTCGGCCTCGACGAGATGACCCGTTCGCTGAGCATCCGGCGGTTCACTGCCGCCGTTCGCCGGCTGGTGCCGGAGATCGAGCGGACCGACTTGGCGCCGGCACCGTCGGGCGTGCGGGCGCAGGCGATCGGCGCCGACGGCGAGCTCATCGACGACTTCGCGATCCACTCGGTCGGGCGCGCGGTGCACGTGTTGAACGCGCCTTCTCCGGCAGCCACCGCGTCGCTCGAGATCGGCGCCGCCATCGCCGCCCGCCTCGAGCTCGACCCGTCGTAGCGCGGATCGGGCCGCTCAGATCGCGAGCAGCTCGTTCGCGGCGGCGAGCACCTCGAGCGAGTGCTCCCAGGCGCCGCGCTCCGTCCCGGTCATCTGCGGCATGAGCGGGGCGCTCGGGCCGTCGGGCCCGAGCACGCACGGAAGGCTCGCGCACACGCCGTCGCCAACCCGTACCGACACCGGGATCAGCGCGCCGATCTCGTGCGCGAGCGCGTGCACGAGCCCGCTCACGGTGAGACCGATGCCCTGGGCCGTCGAACCCTTGAGATCACGGATCTGATACGCCGCGTCGCGCACCTCGCGCTCGATCGCGACCAGGCGCTCGGGCGTCAGCGCGATCCCTCGTTGCGCGGCGAACTCGACGAGCGGAAGGGTGCCGACCACGGCAGAGTCGAGCAGGAACACGCACGAGTCACCGTGCTCGCCGACGACCCACGCGTGCACGCTGCGGGGGTGGACGCCGCACTCGCGCGCGATCGCGTCGGTCAGCCGCAACGTCTCGAGCGCCGTTCCCGAACCCATCACCGCGACCGGCCGGTCGATCCACCGGCGGGTCAGGTACTCGGTCATGACGTCGAGCGGGTTCGTGACCACGATCGCGATCTTCGGCAGCTCGGCGGCCTCCATCGCGCTCGCGACCTCGTCGATCACCTGCACGTTCTGGTGCAACACGTCGAGCCGGCTCTCGCCGGGCGTCGTGTGGTGACCGGCGGTGATGATCATGATGTCTTCGCGGTCGATCTGGTCGAGACCGAACCCGCGCACCTCGATCTGGGAGAGCAGCGGGCGGGCGTGCATGAAGTCGAGGGCGAGGCCGTGCGCCGCGTCACCGTTGCGGGCGTACACCGTGACCCGCCCGGCGAGTCCGCGCATGACGAGCGCGGACGCCGTCGCGACACCGACCCCGCCCGCGCCGACGATTCCGACCGCCAGTCCTGCCATGTCCGCGCCCTGCTCCCGTCGCCTGGAGACCGCCGGGCTCACCTTATGGGCAGGCGATTTCTCCGGTCCGCATCGGGCGCGTCAGCCGGGTGACGTCGAGCTCGTCCGGCGCAGTCGGTACATGCGCAGCACGCCGAAGTCCTTCGCGGCCGGTCGCTGCCCGACGTAGTCGCACGCGAACGCATGACCGCCGGCGAGCTCGAGCGCCGCCGCGAACGGCGACGTGACGTAGACGGCGCCCGGCGGGGTGACGGG
>CAZLEC010000207.1:0-7280 GCA_964558245.1 uncultured Burkholderiales bacterium
TTGCCGTCGTTGTTCTCCTGGAACACGGTCTTGTAGATCGCGTACACGAGCACGTTCGTGTGGTCCGCGGGACCGCCCTGGGTGAGGAGATCGATCTGGCCGAAGGAGTGGAAGGCGAGGATCGAGCCGACGATCGTCGCGAAGAAGAGCGTCGGTGAGAGCATCGGCAGGGTCACGTTGCGAAAGCGCGACCACGTTCCGGCACCGTCGACGCGTGCGGCTTCGAGGAGATCGTCGGGAACGGCTTGCAGGCCCGCCGACATGATGATGAACGAGAGACCGAGGTTCTGCCAGATCGTCACCCCGGCGACCGCGACGAGCGCCCACTTCGGGTCGTCGAGGGGGGAGAGGCTGCCGGTGCGGCCGAGCCAATAGTTCAGCAGACCGATCTGCGGGTTCAGGAGCGTCAACGAGATGAGCGACGCGACCGCAACCGACGTCACCACGGTGGACGAGAAGATCGTGCGGAACACGGAGATGCCGCGCAGGCGTTGGTGCGCGAGCACGGCCAGGGCCAGCCCCAGCGCGATGCCGAGGGGCACCGTCAGCACGACGAATTCGACGGTCACCCGGAAGCTGTTCGTGAACAGTTGCGAGGTCAGCACCGACCGGTACTGCGAGAGCCCGACCCACGAACGGGGAAGGTTCGGGAACGGGGGAGTGCGGTAGAGCGCGAGCCAGAAGTTCTTGACGAACGGATAGAAGATGAAGGTGCCGAACACGAGCAGTGAGGGCAGCACCAGCGCGTAGCCGAGCATCATGTCTCGCGTCCGGCGACTGAACCGCCGGCGCCGCCGACGCGGAAGTGCGGGCCGGCTCGTCGAAGGAGCGGCAGGCGGCGCGGGAGTGGCGACGGCGGTCACGGCGCGTCGACCCGCTCGCCCGTGTCGGCGTCGAACACGTGCAAGAACTCCGGTTCGGTGGTCAGGCGGAGGGTCTCACCAACTGTCGGACGAGGATCGTCCATGTCCTGGCGCGTGATCACGAGCGTGCCGTCGTCGAGCCGGCACGCGATGTTGCGTTCGTGGCCGAGCGATTCGACGACCGTGACCGTGGCCGGCACGAACCCGTCGGGGGCGAGGAGCAAGTGCTCCGGCCGCACTCCGACCGCGACCTTCTCGAGGTTCCGCGCCGCGACCGCGTGCGCCAGCTCGGCGGGAAGCGGCACTCGCGCCCCGGGCACGCTGACCGCGAGCCCGTCGGCTTCTTGCACGACCTTCGCGCCGATGATGTTCATCGGCGGCGTGCCGATGAAACCCGCGACGAACAGGTTGGCCGGGCGTTCGTACACGTCTTGCGGCGGCCCGACCTGCTGGAGCGCGCCCTTGGCGATGATCGCGATGCGATTCCCCATCGTCATCGCCTCGACCTGGTCGTGCGTCACGTACACGACCGTCGTCTGGAGTTGGGCCTGGAGCTCGATGAGATCGGCGCGGGTCTGCACGCGCAGCTTCGCGTCGAGGTTCGACAACGGCTCGTCCATCAAGAACGCCTGCGGCCGGCGCACGATCGCGCGCGCGAGCGCGACGCGCTGACGTTGCCCGCCCGACAGCTGGGCCGGCTTCCGGTCGAGCAGGTCGGTGAGGCCGAGCGTCTCGGCCGCGTCCTCCACGAGACGCGTGCGTTCCTCGTGCGGCACGTTCCGGCTCTTCAGCGGGAATTCCACGTTGCGGCGAACGGTCATGTGCGGGTACAGCGCGTACGTCTGGAACACCATCGCGACGTCGCGATCGCGCGGCTCGACGTCGTTCACGATCTCGTCGCCGATCGAGATCGTGCCCTCGGTCGGGTCGTCGAGGCCGGCGATCATCCGCAGCGCGGTCGACTTCCCGCAGCCCGACGGCCCGAGCAGCACGAGGAACTCCTTGTCGGCGATCTCCAGCGTGAGGTCGTCGACCGCGACCACGTCGCCGAATCGCTTCGTCACGTGGTCGAACGCAACCCGAGCCATGGGTGGAGTCTCGGGCTTCGGCGGCCCGCTGCGTACCGTCGGTGTGCCCCGATCCGCAGGCCGAAGGTCCCAGATCGGGGCCCGTCGGGTGTGGATAGCCTCGGGCCCAGTGCCCTGGTCAGGACGTCTGCGAGCGCGTGTTCGCCCGACCGCCGGTCCGGAGGCCGAGGTGCCGGTGCCCGCGCCGGGCGCCTACGACGCCGGGCCGGTGCGGATCGAGGTCGGCGGTACCGAGCGCGAGCTCCGTTGGTCGGTGCGCGCCCTCACCTCCACCTCCGTCGCGCTCGACGCCGTCGCGCTCGTGTGGGACGGCGGACCGGCCGGCGACGACCCGCGGATGTTCGTGAACGGCTATCAGTCGTGGTCACCGGCGCGCACGCTGCGGCTCGGAGTCGATCAGGACCCTTCCCGTGATCCACGACCGCCGGCCCTGGTGCGCGCCGCGTTCCACGCGGATCCCGGTGTCGCCCGGCCGGGTGAGCTGCGGTCGGAGCAGGTCACGGTGCTCGCGATCGGAGCGGGCACGCGGTGCATCGGGTTCACGGGTGGGGAACATCACGCGGGCACGCTCCGGGCGCGCATCGTCGAGGGTCGAGTCGAAGTGATCGCGGAGGCCTGGTTCGGCGGTGCCGTCGTCGGCGACTCTCCTCGAGCGCTGCACTCGATCGCGATCGAAGACGGTGACGACCCGTCGGCGCTGTTGGAGGCCTGGGCCGGACGTGTGGGCGCCGACTCCGGCGCGCGGGTGCATGCGCCGTTCGTCGTCGGATGGTGCTCGTGGTACGAGTACTTCGAGCACGTGAGCGAGCGCGCGATCCGCGACAATCTCGCGCTCGCCGGCGATTGGCCCTTCGAGGTGTTCCAGGTCGACGACGGCTATCAGCGGGCGATCGGTGACTGGCTCGAGACGAACGAGCAGTTTCCGTCGGGCGTCGCGGGCATCGCGTCGGCGATCGCCGATTCGGGTCGCACACCCGGGCTCTGGATCGCGCCGTTCCTCGCGGCTCCCGAGAGCGAGCTCGCGCGGCGCCATCCGCACTGGCTCGCCCGGGCGCCGGAGGGTGACGGCTTCGCGATCGGTATGTACAACGAGCCGTGGGGCGGTGTCATGGCCGAGCTCGACACGACGCGGCCGGAGGTGCTCGAGCATCTCGCCGCGACCGCGGCCGAGCTGGTCGACGCCGGTTACCGGTACTTGAAGCTCGACTTCACGTTCTCGGCCGCCATGCCCGGCCGCTATGCCGATCCGACGCGCACGCCGGCGGAACGAGTGCGCGCCGGCTACGACGCGGTGCGGCGCGGCGCGGGAGACGACGTCGTCATCGTGGGCTGCGGCGCGCCGCTCGGCGCCGTTGTGGGAGTGGTGGACGCGATGCGCATCGGGGCCGACGTTGCTCCGTGGTGGACCGCGCCCGCCGGTCAGGGTGAGCTGCAGCCGGGGTACGAGGCAACGACTCCGGCCACGCGCAACGCCTTCGTCAACACGTGCACTCGGAGCTTCATGCACCGCAAGCTCTGGTCGAACGACCCCGACTGCGTAATGCTGCGCACGACGGGAACGCAGCTGTCGGAGCCCGCCGCCCGCGCGTGGGCCGAGACGGTGGGGAGCTCGGGCGGGCTCGTGCTCGTGTCCGACGACCTCGCCCGCCTCGGTGCCGGTGCGCACCAACTGCTCGATCGGGTCGTCGAGCGCGGCCGCGCCGCCGACGCCGGCGCCCGCGCCGGCACGCCGCCCCGATGCGACGACCTCCTCGACCCGTCGGGCCCGACCGGCCTGACGCGCGCCGGCGGCCGCGTGCGCGTCGACCCGGCAACCGGCGAGATGAGCGACTAGTGGAAGCGCACCGGGATCACCGCGTCGGCGGGAGGTGTGCCCTCGATCCCACTCGACGGTCGGGCCGTGAGCGTTCCGGCGGCCGCGCCGCCCGACTCGAACGCGAGCGCGCTCGCGAACTGGAGCCGGAAACCCATCGCGCCCTGGCCGATGCCGGTGGCGAGGACTCGGCCGTCGGCGGCTCGCAATTCGAACGTCGCACCGCCTTCGAAGGAATCGATCGATCCGGTGATCACGAGCGGGCTCGTGACCAGGTCGCCCGGGCCGGGCGTATCGATGAGCACCTGGGGGAAGAACGACGAGAAGGTCGCGCGGGTGACCGGTGGGTCGACGATGAGTCCCTCGCCGCCGATCGTGGTCACGTGCTTGCCCGCGATCGAGAACGACACGCGGTCGATGTCGGGCAAACCCGTGAGCGTCGACACGACCTGCGCGACGCGTTCCTGCATCGAGAGGCTCCCGCCGCCCGTCACGAACTGCGCGGAGAGGTCGACGGTGACAACCCCGTGCGCCACGGAGAGATCGTTCACGGTCGTTCCGGCCGGGATTGCCGTCGAGAGGCCGGCCGCGCGCTCGGTCGCGGTCGGCCCGGAGAGCAGGTCGCGCACGACGTTGACGGCGCCGTCGGTGGCGGCCGTGAGCCCGCCCGCGCCGGCGTGCACATCGCGCGTCGCCGCGCCGAGACGCTCGCCGCGGAGGAAGTAGACGGGAACCGTGCCCCGTCCGGCGAGCCAATAGCCGTTGCCGCTGCGGGTCGCGGCGATGCCGACGATCGGCTTGGTGATGTCGACGCTTCTCGCGTCGGGCAGCACCGGGGCGTGCCCCACCGACACAACGTGGCCCGCCGCCGTGACCAGCCAGTACCCGTCGCGATTCGGGCGCACCGCGATCCCGACCACCGGGCCGGGATCGATCGCCGGGTCGGACGTACCGTGAAAGCGGGCGTTGCCGAACGTGAAGACGCCGCCGTCGGAGGCGACGAGGTAGTAACCCGCGCCGGTTGCGCTCGCGGCGATGCCGACGACGGGCTGCGCGAGGCGCACGTTGCCCATCGAACCGAGGAAGCGCGCGTCGCCGAAGCTGAACACGCCGCCGTCGTCGGCGACGAGCCAGTAGCCCTTGCCGGTGGGTGTGGCGGCGATGCCGACGACCGGTTGGTTGAGGTGCGTTCCGCCCATCGATCCGTAGAAGCGCGCGTCGCCGAAGCTGAACACGCCGCCGTCGTTGGCGACGAGCCAGTAGCCCTTACCGGTGGGTGTGGCGCCGATGCCGACAACGGGTTGGTTGAGGTGCGTTCCGCCCATCGATCCGTAGAAGCGCGCGTCGCCCGAAGCGAACACGCCACCGTCGACCGCGGCCTGCCAGTAACCGTGCGACGAAGGGGTGCGCGCGATGCCGACGACCGGCTGGTTGCCGGCGACGAACGTCGCGCCGTAGAACCGCGCATCGCCGTAGCCCTGCACGTCGAAGAGGCTCGGTGCCGTCACGGGAGGCGAGGGCGGAACGGCTCCCACCGCGCCGGCTGGTGAAGCCGGGGCCGGCGCGAAGAGGGCGAGCACGACGGCCAACGATCGAAGTCGCATGGCAACTACCTCCGGGCAGCGTGGGTGCAGCCTGCACCCGGGCGACCGGCGCCGCCAGGGCCGTTGGTCACCAATCGCGCAGCAGCTGTTCCCGCGATAGAGATCAGGCCTCGCGCAAAGCCGTTTCGAGCAGTGCGACGTCGAGGCCCAACGCGCCCGCGACCGCCGCGTTCGGCACGAGGCCGCCGGCGGTGTTGACGCCGGCGGCCAGCGCCGCGTCGGCGCTCACCGCCGCGGCCGGGCCGCGCGTCGCGAGCTCCACCGCGTACGGCAGCGTGACGTTGGTCAACGCGTAGGTCGATGTGTTCGGCACCGCGCCCGGAACGTTGCCGACCGCGTAGTGCAGCACGCCGTGCGCGGTGTACACCGGATCGGTGTGCGTCGTCTCGTGGATTCCCTCGACGCAGCCGCCCTGGTCGATCGCGCAGTCGACGATGACCGCGCCCGGCCGCATCGAGCGGATGATGTCGTCGGTGACCACGACCGGTGCACGGCCGCCGGGCACGAGCACCGCGCCCACGACGAGATCGGCTTCCACGATCGCGCGGGCGACGGCCGCGTGGGTGCTCGCGAGCGTGACGATCCGCCCGCGGTGGATCTGGTCGACCCAGCGCAGCTTGTCGATGTTCTTGTCGAGCATCAGCACTTCCGCTTCCATGCCCTGCGCGATCCACGCCGCGCTCCAGCCCACCGTTCCGGCGCCCAGCACGACGACGCGCGCGGGCCGCACGCCGGGCGCACCGCCGAGCAGCACGCCGCGCCCGCCCTGTCGCCGTTCGAGGAAGTGCGCGCCGAGCTGCGGCGCCATGCGCCCGGCCACTTCGCTCATCGGCACGAGCAGCGGGAGCTGGCCGTCGGCGCGCTGCACCGTCTCGTACGCGATCGCCGTCGTGCGCGTGTCGAGCAGCGCCCGCGCGACTTCCGGGTACGCCGCGAGATGGAGATACGTGAACAGCACGAGTTGCGGCCGGAGGTGACGGAACTCGTCCGGTTGCGGCTCCTTGACCTTGAGCACGAGGCCGGCGCGCTCCCACACTGCATCGGCGTTCGCGAGGATCTCGGCTCCCGCGCCCCGATAGTCGTCGTCGGAGATGCCCGAGTCGGAGCCGGCCCCCGACTCGATCACGACGGGCACGTTGCGGTGTGTCATCTCCAGCACACCGTCGGGAGTGATCGCGACCCGATGCTCGTCGGTCTTCACCTCGCGGGGAACCCCGACGACGAGGGGGAGCGGGCCCATCATCGTCCTCTTACTTGGCGCTTGAGCAGCACGATGTACTCAGTGGTCTCGACGCGCAGCCCGTGGCTCGCCGCGTTCGACGGCGAGAAGCCGACCACCTCCCATCCGTCGGCGCCGAGCGCGTCGAGCACGGCGACCGCTTCGGCTCGCGAGGCGTCGTGGTCCTTGCCGGAGAGGTGGACGACCTCGAGCCGGTGCTCCCATCGGGTGACGGTCATCGGTCCTCCAGGGGCGTTCGATCAGTCGACGAGGGACCGACGACTCTGTTCGGGCGGCTCGAATCATCGAATGATCGCGCGATGGCGGGAATACATCGGGACTCGTCGGGGTCGCGGCGCAGCCGCCGGCGGGTATGGCTGATCGGCGCGCTCGTGGTGTTGCTCGTCCTCGGCGGCGTGTTCGTCGTGCTCTGGAGGGGGAGCGGAGCGCACGAAGCGTCCACCAACGAGGCCAAGCGGCGGTTCGAGCACACCTCGACGTCGGTGAAGCCACCGACTGCGGCGACGCTCCGCCCGGCGGCCGGCGTCTACCTGTACCGAGGGACGGGGACCGAGCACCTCTCGCTGCCGCCCAAGACCCAGCACCAGGGCGCGCGCATGCCCGCGACCGTGACTTACCGCCCCGACGGCTGCTGGACCTTCCGTCTCGACTACAACACCCATCACTGGCAGA
>CAZLEC010000208.1:0-3794 GCA_964558245.1 uncultured Burkholderiales bacterium
CGCAGCGGCTCGTCGCGATCTACTTCCCCTTCGTCGACTTCCTCTCCGACATCGCAGTGTGCGTGGTGCTCGGCGCGGGCAGTGTGCTGGTCGCGCACAACTCGCTCACGGTCGGCGAGCTCATCGCGTTCTTGCTGTACCTCAACTTGTTCTTCGCTCCGATCCAGCAGCTCTCCCAGGTGTTCGACTCGTACCAGCAGGCCCGCGTCGCGATCGAGCGCATCGGCGAGCTGCTCTCCACGCCCACGACCGTGCCGCCGCCGGCCGATCCGATCATGCCCGCGCGCCTGCGCGGCGACGTCTCGTTCGCCGACGTGCACTTCAGCTACTCGACCGCGATCGACGAGGCGCTGCGCGGCGTCGACATGCACATCGTTCCCGGCGAGACGGTCGCGCTCGTGGGCGAGACCGGCGCGGGCAAGAGCACGGTGATGAAGCTCGTCGCCCGGTTCTACGACCCGACCTCGGGCGAGGTCGACGTCGACGGTGTCGCGATCAACGAGTACGACCCGGTCGGGTTCCACCAGCAGCTCGGAGTCGTGCCCCAGGAGGCGTTCCTCTTCTCGGGCACGATCCGCGACAACATCGCGTACGGCCGCAAGAGCGCGACCGACGCCGAGGTCGAGGCCGCGGCCCGCGAGGTCGGCGCGCACGACTTCATCGCGTCGCTCCCCGGCGGATATCTCCAGTGGGTGAGCGAGCGCGGGCGTTCACTGTCGTCGGGGCAACGCCAGCTCATCGCGCTGGCCCGCGCCCACCTCGTCGACCCCGCGATCCTGCTCCTCGACGAGGCCACCTCCAACCTCGACCTCCAGACCGAGGCCAAGGTGCAGGCCGCGATGGGCATCGCCGCGCACGGCCGCACGACCATCCTCATCGCGCACCGCCTCCAGACCGCGCGCCTCGCCGACCGGATCATCGTGATCGACGACGGCCGGGTGGTCGAGAACGGCAGCCACGACGAGCTCCTCCGTCAAGGCTCGCACTACTCGCGCATGTGGTCCGCCGCCGAAGGCGGATCACCCCCCAATGCTTCATGACCTGAACCGCACCATCTGATGGTGCACTTGGCGTCGCCAGGGGCACCTGGAGTGCACCAACTGATGGTGCAGTTTGGTGCTCAGGGGAGACACAGGAAGCGGACAGGTTGGTAGCGGTGGCGCGGTAGGTTCGGCGGATGCCCGAGATGCCTGCTGACGAGCCGGGGCGCACGTGGTGGCGCGACGGCACGCTGTACCAGATCTACCCGCGGTCCTACATGGACACGAACGGCGACGGTATCGGCGACCTGCGCGGCATCACCGCGCGGCTCGACCATCTGCAGTGGCTGGGTGTGGAGGGCATCTGGCTCGACCCGATCATGCTGTCGCCGAACAAAGACTGGGGCTACGACGTCGCCGACTACTGCGCGGTGGATCCCGCGCTGGGCACGCTCGCCGACGCCGAGGAGCTCGTGGGCCAGGCCGCCGAGCGCGGCATCCGCGTGATGCTCGATCTCGTGCCCAACCATTCGAGCGATCAGCACGAGTGGTTCCAGGACGCCATCTCGTCACGCAACTCGAAGCACCGCGACTGGTACGTGTGGGCCGACCCCAAGCCCGACGGCTCGCCGCCGAACAACTGGGTGATGGCGTTCGATCCCCGCGTCCCCGCGTGGACCTTCGACGAAGCGAGCGGCCAGTACTACCTCAACCAGTTCTTGTCGTCGCAGCCGGATCTCAACTGGTGGAACGACAGCGTGCGCGACGCGTTCGACGACATCCTGCGGTTCTGGTTCGACCGCGGCGTGGCCGGCTTCCGCATCGACGTTTGCCACTCGATCATCAAGGACCGCGACCTGCGCGACAACCCACCCGCCACCAAGGACGACCACTGGTGGGTGCAGATCAGCGGGCTCCGCAGCGTCTACAACGCGTCGCGTCCCGAGGTGCACGACGTGCTGCGCCGGTGGCGCAAGCTCGCCGACGGATACGACCCGCACCGGGTGCTCATCGGCGAGACCTACGTGTTCGACCCGAAAGACCTCGGCTCGTTCTACGGCGACGACGACGAGCTCAACCTCGCGTTCAATTTCTCGTTGTTGCACTCGAAGTTCGACGCGCGCCAGATGCGCGCCGCGATCGAGGAAGCCGAAGCGCACATCCCCGCGAAGTCGTGGCCGGTGTGGACGGGCGGCAACCACGACAACCACCGCTTCCCGTCGCGTTGGTGCGGCGACGATCCCGCGAAGACCCGCGCCGCGATGATGATGTTGATGGGGCTGCGGGGCACGCCGTTCCTCTACTACGGCGACGAGATCGGCATGCCCGACACCGAGATCCCGCAGGAGCGCGTGCTCGATCCGGTCGGCGTGTTCCACGGCGCGCGCGTCGGCCGCGATCCGGAGCGCACCCCGATGCCGTGGACGGGTGAGCCGGGCGCGGGCTACACCGACGCGGGCGTCGAGCCGTGGCTGCCCTTCGGCGACGTCGCCGCGTGCAACGTGGCGGACCAACGTCACGATCCCGACTCCATGCTCTCCCTCACGCGTGATCTCATCGGGTTGCGCGACGCGATGCCCGAGCTGCGCCGCGGGAGTTACACGACGCTGCCCGGCTCCGACGATCGGCTCTGGGCGTGGCAGCGTGGCGACCGCGCGGTCGTCGCGATGAACTGCTCCGACGATGCCGTCGACGCCACCAATGTGGGTACCGGCGCGATCCGCATGTCGACGATCCGGGCGCGTGACGGCGAGCGGGTCAGCGGAACGCTGCACCTCGATCCGTGGGAAGCCGCGATCGTCTGGCGCGACGCGTAACGCCGAACGGACAACGTCGAGGAACGCGACCGGGCCCCGACCAAAACGGTCGGGGCCCGGCCTGGTTCGAAGGAACGTTCGGCTACGGCTTCACCCGAGCCGAGCGCGCCGACCGTGCGCCGGTCCCGCGGCTGTTCGCCGCCTTGACCGTGCAGGTGACCGACTTGCCCGGCGTGAGGCCCTTCACCGTGACCGGACTGGCGTGGCCGAGGATCGTCCTCGGACCACAGGTCACCGCGAAGCCCGTGATCGCCGCACCGTTGTCGTTCCCGGCCTTGAACGCAACCTTGATCGCGCCCTTGGCGACTCTGGTGGCCTTCACTGCCGTCGCCGCCGCCGGAGTTCCGATCGTGACCGGACCGGTCGGCGTTGACGCCGGACCCGCACCCGAACCGGTCACTGCCGCGACCGTGAACGTGTACGTGCTGCCCTCGTTGAGACCGAGGACCTGCGTGGTCGTGCCGGTTCCCAATGAGAACGTCGGAGTTCCCGCCGAACCCCCGATGGGAGTCACCAGATATCCGACCAGGCAACCGGCCGGATCCGCCGTCACCGGCGCCCAACTCACCACGGCACCGGGGAACGCCATCGACGCGGCCGACAGCTGCGTCGGTGCGTCAACCTTCCCGACGCATCCAGGTCCGGATACGCCGCTGAAAGTCGTGCTCGCGGTACCCGCGGGCGATGTCAGCGTGAGGAATGGCGCCACGGTCTCGGTGACCGAGCAACTCATGGTCTGGGTGGGCTTGTTCGGCACCGTGAATGTCTGCGGGCTCGTTGTGAACGGCCCCAGCACGCCAAGCGTCGACGACGTGCACGTCATCGAGAAGGTCGCGCCGCCGAAGCCGTCACCCGAGAAGGATGCGGTCACCGACGTGGGCCCGTTCTGCGCAACAGAAACATCTGGTGCGTTCGGGTTCGATTCGAAGTCGACCCGGAGCCCGAAACTGTCGCCCGTGTTCCCGGGATTGATGTTTCCGGGCGCACCCCAGAGTCC
>CAZLEC010000208.1:3804-7270 GCA_964558245.1 uncultured Burkholderiales bacterium
CGTCGTACCAAATCCGCCACCGGTGTTCTGGTAGTAGTCCTTGTGGACGGTGTACGACGCGATGTACGTGTCGCCCGGTGTCAGCGGCACACCGGCGAAGATGCACGACAGTTGCGGGCCGTAGTCGGCTGCCGTGCCGCTCACCGCCGTGGAACCTGACGTCTTGTCGTAAAGCGTGATGAGGTCGTTGGGCTCGAGGCCGCCGGCGCCGTCGTCGTTCGGATAACAGATATAGCCGGCAATGCCCGGATCACTCACACTGAACTCTTGACCCAACTGGTACGAAGCGTCGTTCTCCGGAGTTCCGATACCCGAGAATTGAGTGGTGCAGTAGCTCTCGCAGCCCGTTTGCGTGCTGGCCGATGCCGGCGCGGCCAACGCTGCGATCACTCCGCCGCTCACCAACGCGACGGTCGCCAGTAACGCACTTGCCTTTCTCAACCTGCCGTTCATACGTCTCCTCCAAAAGCGCGCGGACTGCGCGGAGCCGTCCGCGCCGATTCGCGAAGCGCCCCTCCGGCGGACACTAGGAAGCTCAATGCGGGGAAACAAGGTGCAACATTGGGGTAAAGAATGCGATTTCTTGACCACAATGCACAATTCATGCCGGAGTGATAGGGCGGTACCGTCCCTTACGAGGAGATGGTCCCCCCAACTTCACGTAAGTAACTCGCCTGTCCAAAACATCGGAATCACAACGAATCCGAAGCAAAGGCGACCAAACAAAAGACGGACTGTCCGACCAGGACTGTCCGCATGGAGCGCGGCCGGCGCCAACTGCTGACGCGGTGCCCGGCCGGCACGCGGTTGGAGGGGGCCGCCGGCGGTGACACACTGGCGTTACATCGTCATAGTTGCGAGGGGGCGACGATGATCAGACGGCGCGGGATGTTGTTCGCGGTCGTGCTCGTCGCCTCGACCGGTCTGGCCGCGAGCCCGGCGGCCGCAAAGGGCACGGCAACTGTTCCGGGCGCGCCGGCGATCACGGGATTCACGCAGGGCAAGCGGAGCGTGACGGTCGCGTTCACCGCGCCTGCGAGCAACGGCGGCGCCGCGATCATCGGGTATCGGCTCACCTGCCGCCCGACGGGAAGCGGCGAGAACAAGTTCGGTTTCAGCCACAAGTCGCCGGTCATCACCGGATCGCTTGCTGCCAACAAGTCGTACGTGTGCACGCTCCTCGCGCGCAATCGGATCGGCTTCGGCCCACCGTCGGCGCCGATCACGATCAGCGTCAGCGGCGGCACGACGTGCGCGCAGGCGAGCGGCAGCACCACATTCGCGCCCGCGCTCCCGAAGCTCGGAGTCACAACGACGGTCGACTCCGTGTTGACGCTGAACGGCACGATCGGCGGTTGTGTCGGCGGTGGCGTTACGGGCGGCACGATGACCGCGGTGTCGCTTCCGATCAACGACGTGAGCTGCAACGTCCTCGTGCGCGGCACCGCGATCTTCACGACGACCGCGACGATCACGTGGAACACGAACGCGACGTCGACGGTCGCGTTGCAGATCCAGCAGACGAAGAAGATCACCGACACCACGCTCGCGGGCACCGTGACGGCGGGCCTGTTCCAGGGTCTGCATCTCAGCGGCCTGAGCATCTACCAGTTCCCGGCCGGCGCGTGCAGCGCGGTCGATCTGTCGACGCTCACCTACCGGCAGTTCACGTCGACCGTCATCGCCTGACTGCTCGCCGCGCTGCGGCTGCGTTCAGAACCAGACTTTCGTCACCCGCACCGACGTGAAGGGACTGGCGGCGGTCATGTCGTCCTGGCACGACGTGGTCCACCACGGCACTGCCGACTGTGGTTGCCGGCAGTCGGCCGGCGTCACCGACGGCTTGCCGAACTGGCAGCCGTAAGGTCCGAGGCCGCCCCACGCGGCCGACACGAACACACACACCTGCCCGCCCGCGAGCTGCATGGCCCACGGACGCGACGTCGTGGCCAACGGCGGTCCGGTCACCGACGTCGCCGTGAACTCGACGACGTCGCCGGTCGCCGGATTTCCCGGGCACACGATCGGCGCGGCGGTGCCGTGCGGCCCGGCGAAACAGGGGTCGTACACACCGGCCGCCGCGCCCGAGTCGAAGCAGCGATACGAGCGTCCGGCCTCGTCGGTCAGGCACGTACCCGTCACCGTCGAGGTCACGTGCAGCGCGGGATCGATCGCGCCGGTCGCAGTGAACGGTTGGTACGTGACGTCCTGGGTGCCGAGCCGCGCGGTCGACGGTGTGGTCGCGGCGGAGGTCGAGGTCGGCGCGGCCGACGTCGTGCTCGGCGTGGCGCCGGTGGTGGTCGACGTGCCGGCCACGTGGATCCGGTTGGTGCCGGTCGGCGACGAGCCCACCGCGAGGATCGCAACCGCGGCCGCGACCACGACCGCGCCCGAGACCGCGGCGATGCGGAGCCGGCGCAGCTTGGCGCGGCGGGCGCGCATCGCCCGGAGCGCGCGCTCGATGCGTTCGGGTTCGGGCGGCGGGTAGTGGGTGGAGCTCGAGTCGCCGGTCATGTGGTCTCCGTCAACGCGTCGCCGAGGAAACGGCGGGCCTCCGAGAGTCGACGGCGGATCGTGCCGGGCGGCCGGCGCATCAAGCGCGCGACCTCCGCGGTCGGCAGATCCGCGTAGTAGTGCAACAGCGTGGGTGTGCGTAACCGGCTCGGGAGCCGGTTCACGAGATCGCGCAGCGTCGTCGCCGCGTCCGACGGCTCACCGCGCGTTCGCTCGTCGGCGTCGAGGCGTTGATTCAGCGCGCGTTGCTTCGCGTCGGCCTGCCATTGCCGCCGCGCGAGATTGGTCGCGACCAGGAACGTGTAGGCCCGGGGGTCACGCACCGTTCTCCAGTGTGTCCAGACGCGCACGAGCGCCTCCTGCGCCGCGTCCTCGGCCGCTCCCGGTGAGAGGAGCCGGCTGCAGTAAGCGGCCAACGCGCCGAATTCGGCCGCGAAGAAGGCGGTGAACGCCTCGTCGTCGGCTTCCGAACGGCTCACGGAACCGGCCGGTTCGGGCGACCCTTCGGTCACGGCCACCCGACCCTTCCCCAGCCGACCCCTTCGCTCTTCATTGCTCTTGAGAGCCGGCACACACGGGAAATGTTCACGCCGTCGTGAATTCCTTCTCGGCGACGGCCGCGCGCGCTCGGTTTCAGGCTGGGCCCGAGTGGAGTCCGGCGTCGATCACGGGCTGGGGTGCGACGCGCACCACTCCAGGAGATCGGCGGCCGGCATCGTGTTGACGATGCGATCGGCCGTCACACCGCATTCGGCCGCGCGGTCGGTTCCGTAGGGCTGCCATTCGAGCTGGTCGGTCGCGTGCGCGTCGGTGCTGATCGCGATGCGCAAGCCGGCCTCGACCGCCTTGGTGAGGATCCGCTTGGGCGGGTCGAGCCGCTCGGGCCGGCAGTTGATCTCGAGCGCGGTGTCGAACTGCCGGCACGCCTCGATGATCACGTCGTCGTCGAACG
>CAZLEC010000209.1:0-7241 GCA_964558245.1 uncultured Burkholderiales bacterium
TCGCCTGGATGAACGACTTGTCGACCTTGAGCTCGTCGTTCGGCAACGTCGTCAGATAGGCGAGCGAGGAGTGACCGGTGCCGAAGTCGTCGATCGAGATCTTCACGCCGATCGCGCGCAAGCGGCGCATGACCTCGGCCGCGCGGCCCGGGCTCGACATCACCGTCGTCTCCGTCAGCTCCACCACGAGCGAGCCGGGCGGCAGCTCGTACTCGTCGAGCAGCCGCGCGATCGACTCCACGAGGTCGTCTTCGCCCAGATTGCGCGGCGAGAGGTTCACCGACACGGTGAGATCGAAGCCGGCGCTTCGCCACTCGGCGGCTTGGGCGATCGCGGCCGTGAACACGAACGCGGTCAGCGGGCGGATCAGCTCGGTGCGCTCGGCGACCGGCACGAACTCGTCGGGCGCCACCAGCCCGCGGTCGGGGTGGTCCCAGCGGAGCAGCGCCTCGACCCCCACGACATTGCCGGTCGCGAGATCGACCTGCGGCTGGTAGTGCAGCACCAGCTCGCCGTCGGCGATGCCGCGCCGCAGGCGACCGGCGAGCGCGAGACGCTCCGCGCTGTAGTGGTCGCGACTCGTCGAGTACAGCGCCCGACCGGTGCGATCCTCCTTCGCGGTGTACATCGCGACGTCGGCGCGGCGAACGAGGTCGGCCGCCGTGAGCGTCGGATCGGCCATCGCGATGCCGATGCTCGCGTCGATGTCGAAGTCGAGGCCCGCGATGTCGAAGGGCCGACGGATCCGGGCGAGGAGCTCGTCGACGCGTTCGAGGGCGTGCGTCTCGCTCTCGGCCCGCAGGAACACCGCGAACTCGTCGCCCCCGAGCCGGGCGATCAAGTCGGGCGCGGCCAGCAGTGGCCGCAGGCGCCGGCCCACCTCCACGAGCAGCTCGTCGCCGAGCGCGTGGCCGAGCGTGTCGTTCACTTCCTTGAAGCCGTCGAGATCGATCAGCAGCACCGCGATCGATTCCGCGGCGTCGAGTTGCTCGTCGAGCCGCTCGTGGAAGAGCGTGCGGTTCGGCAGGCCCGTGAGCGGATCGTGGGTTGCGAGGGCGATCGCGCGGTCGAGCTGCCGGGTCCGGTCGCGCTGGAGCACCGACAGCAGGACGAGCAGCGGGACCAGGAGCAGCAGTCCGGCCGGCGATCCCGGCGCGACGAACGCGATCAGATAGCCGGCCGGGAAGAGCAGCAGATCGACGAAGTACGTGAAGCCGAGCGCCGAGGTCAAGGTCCGGCGCGACACGCCGAGGCGATAGCAGTTGAGGAACCACGACGACGCCGTGTCGAAGGCCAGCTGCGCGACCGCGGCCATTACGTAGACCGGCCAGTCGCCGACCCGCGGCACGCGGGCGCCCGCGACGAAGAACACGATCGCCGGGCCCAGCGCGTGCACCACCGTGCCGATCAACACCGGGAACCGCTCGCGATGACCTCGATCACGCAGGCGCCCGAGCGCGAACGAGCTGAGACTCCCCGCGATCGCGACGACGGGCACGAGCTGCGCGGGCACGAGGAAGAAACAGGCGACGAGCACCGGCGTGGTCGGGAGCACCGATCCCGGCCCGATCTCGAACTCGATCGACGTCGCGACGGCGTGCGCGATCACGCACGCGAGCAGCACCCACAAGCGCACGTCGGAGGGCGGTGACACGAGCAGCCACAGGCCCACACCGAGCACGTAGAGCGCGGCGAGCGCGGTGTCGGAATGCGGCCGCCGGTGGGTACGGGCGCCGGCCGCCCGCCGGCTGCGGGAATTGTCGACCGCGCGCACGTCGTCGACGGCGGCGCCTACCCCACCGCGCGCGTCCGGCTAGGACGCGCGCGGGCGACGCAACAGCTGCACGAGTCGGCTAGCGCGACTTGAAGGGGTCGACGAAGACGTCATCGACGTTCCAAGTCGCAGGCTTGCCGGTTGTCGTGAAGACGAGCGTGAGGTTCTGCGTGCCGAGCACGCCGCCGAGCAGGTTCGGGATGAACAGGCGGTCGGTCGGCGACCAGCTCGTGTTCCCCACGGTTCCCTTGATGTCGAATCCGGTCGACAACACCAGGCCGGTGAGCGGGTTCTGCACGATCGCCTGGATGTGCAGGTTCGACGACGCGACGCCGGAGTTCTTCACGAACATCCGGATCGTGTTCTCGCCCATCGCCACACACACCGTCGGCGACACGACCGTGGCGCCGGTCGGCATCGAGAGGCTGTGCGTGTCGGTCTTGGCGTTCACGAACGACGTCTCGTTGCCCGACACCACCTTGGGTCCGTCCCCGAGCGACCAACCGGTCGCACCCGCCTCGAAACCGCCGGCGGGCATCAGGAAGTACGAGCTCTGGTCGCCCCACGGCGCGAACGGCGTGGTGGTCGGGCGCGCCGCGCAGCTCGGCAGGATCCCCGCAACCGTGGAGAGCAGACCGGCCGATGCCGGCGCCGCCAGCAGACCGACCGAGGCGCACGCGAGTGCGGAAGTGGACGCGACGAGCGCGATCGCACGCGTCATCCGGCGCGGACGACGAAGAAAGGACTTCGTGGCCATCTTGGGCGTTCTCCTGAGGTTGGTAATCAGCCATCAAGGGACGCCGGGTTCGCCACTCGCTCCCCGCCGACGAGGCGACCAAATCACAGTCGGGCGGATCAATGCGTCATCCCGCACGCGGGTCGAGCCCACGTACGAGATGCGTATCGGCAGGAGCACTTGACCACCTTGAGTGATAACTCGGGTGACTTCCGTCACTCTTCGTGCGCTTCGGGCCCGTTCGACGGCCGTGCGCCACCGCAGTGGGACGATCTGGCGGTCTCGGGGTTTCTCGATATGTGTCATCGGCGGGAGTGCGTGACGTCGTGAGGGTCGAGCCCGAAGACTTCGAAGACGTTCACACGCTGATCCGGACGCGCCTCGCCAAGGTGCTCGCGGCCCGCTACGGCCGCGAGGTCGCCGGCGAGCTCGTCGCCGACGTGACCGCGTACGCGTGGGAGCACCGCGAACGCCTCTCGGCGATGGACAACCCGATCGGCTACCTGTACCGGGTCGCGCAGTCGAAGGCGCGCCGGTACTCGCGATGGAACGCGCAGCGGCCGATGACCTCGGCGCGGTTGGACGCGCTACCCCTCCCCGATCTCGAGTTGCAGCGACACCTCGACGCGCTGCCGGTGAAGCAACGCATGTGTGTGGTGCTGGTGCACGGATTCGAGTGGAGCTACGAGGACGCGGCTGCGACGCTGGGAGTGTCGGTGCCCGCGGTGCGCAACCATTTGCACCGAGCGCTGAAGACGATGCGGTCGCGCATCACCGCGGCGGACGACGAATGACCGGCGACGACGAGCTGCTCCGCCGGATCCGTGAGCACGGCCGCCGGATCGAACGCGAGGCCGAGAACATCGACGTGCCGATCGCCTCGCCGCGCGGTTCGCGGCGACCCTCGGCGCGTGTGCTCGCGGGCGCGCTCCTCGCCGCCGTAGTCGTCGCGGTCGTTGCCGTCGCGTTCGCGGTCGGTGCGCGCGGGCACAAGCACGAAGCGATCACCGTGTCGCCGTCGACCGCGTCGACCTCCTCCACAACCTCCACGACCGTTGCCGCTCCGCCGCTCGTGTACGGCGCGCTGCCGCCTCGCACCGGAGCGGCCTTGGCCTATGACGCGGCGCGCGGCCAGGTCGTGCTGTTCGGCGGCACCTCGAAGCAGTCATTGAACGACACGTGGCTGTGGGACGGGCACGGCTGGGGCGAAGCGCACCCGGCGGTCGCTCCTCCGCCCCGGCACGACGCCGCGATGGCGTACGACCCGGCAGCGAAAAACGTTGTCCTGTTCGGCGGGATCCAAGACGTGCACCTCGGCAATCCGATCGCGCACCACGACACCTGGACGTGGGACGGCGCCAACTGGACGCAACAGCATCCGCGCCACATGCCTCCGCTGCTTGCGCAAGTGGCCGGCGGGCTGACGATGAGCTACGACCCGCGCTCGCACTCCGTGCTGTTGATGGCATTGCCGTCGAGCCATCCGAACCTCACGGCGCAAGGTGAGAACGGCAACACGAACTTCGGGACGTGGCAGTGGACCGGCTCCGACTGGCGCGAGCTGAACCCGCCCGAAGCTCCGGTGTACGTCGTACTGGCCGGCCGCGCCTACGACGCGCCACGACTCGCGCCGTTGCCGCACGGCGCGGGACTGCTCTTCTACTCCTGGGCCCCATACACCGCGAGCTGCGCACAGGCGCCATGCGGTGGCGGTCCCGACCCGACCGGCACCCGGTACGCACAGACCTGGACCTGGGACGGAAGCCGCTGGACCCAACAACACCCACGCCGCGCGCCGGTCGAGGGCCAACTCGTCGCGGCTCCCGGACCGAACGCGGAGCCCACAGTCTTCACGCCCGACGGAGCGATATGGCGCTGGAGCGGCTCCGACTGGAACCGAACGAAGCCGCAGAGCCCGGCGCCGAGCCAATCCGAGGGGTCAGCGGTCTACGACGACGCCAACCGCGACGTCGTCGCGTATGTAGGGAACGTCTTTGGCGCCGGCAACACTCCCTACGACACCTGGACGTGGAACGGCGCTTGGACCAAGCGAACGCCGCCGAGCGCGCCTACCACCACGACGACAATGCCTCCACCCAAGTGCACCGCGGGTCAGCTGGTCGCGCACGCCGGCTGGCAAGGCGTGGAAGGGACTCGCCCCGCGTTCATCACGCTGGACAACTCCGGCGCCCCCTGCCTGCTCGACGTCGGAGGAACAACCGCGTCGCTCTTTGCGCGAGGGGCGGCGCTCCCGCTCGAGCCGCAACCGGCCGGGTACGGGCGCAACATGACGCCGCGGGTGCTGCCGCACAACGGCTCCGCGGTCGTCATCGTCTACTGGTCCAACTGGTGCAAGCCGGACCCCGGCCAGGTCTCCGGAACATTGACGATGCCCGGGCTCGCCGCCCCGGGAACGGTGCCGTTCAACGGTCCCGACCCGGGCACGGTCCCCCGTTGCGATGCACCGAATTCGCCGTCGGGCATCCAGTTCATCGGATTCTCGTTCGGCTGACCCGAAATTCCCGGCGCCGGCCCAAACAGTTCGCCCGGCTGCGGCGAGTCTCGTGGTGTGGCGACCTCTGAGGCACACTCATCGGTCGTGACAGCCGATCCCGCTCGTCACTTCGACGCGTTCTTCCAATCCGAGTATCCACGCTTGCTGCGCGTGCTGTCGTCGGCCGATCTCAGCGCGGACGATGCGCTCCAGGAGGCGTTCGCCAAGGCGGCGCTCTCGTGGGCGCGCATCTCCACCTACGAAGACCCGGCGGGCTGGGTGCGCCACGTCGCGGTGCGGCGCCTCCTCGACGAACGGCGGTCGTCGCGGCGCAAGCACGCTGCGATCGAACGACTCGAGGCCCGGTGGGTGCCCGACACCACGGATCGCGACGCATCGATGGACCTCGCCACCGCGATCGGCGAGCTGCCGACCCAACAACGCGTCGCGCTCTCGCTCTTCTACCTCGGCGGGCTGACCTCCGCGGAGACCGGCGAAGCGATGGGGATCAGCGCGGGTGCGGTGCGGTTCCACCTGCACGAGGCCCGGGCCCGGCTACGTGAACGGCTGGCGGTACGCGATGACTGACGACGACGACCTCCGCGACGGTTTCGGCGAGGAGCTCACGGCCGCGCTGCTCGCGCGTTCGCGCGCGGCCACGACGGTGCAGCCCGTCGACACGGTCGTCACCGTCGAGCGCCGCGTGCACCGCGCGCACGGCCGGCGCCGCGTCCTCGCCGCGGCGGCGGCCGCAGTCGTCGGCGCGAGCGCGACCGCCGCGATCGTGCTGCACGGTCACACGACCGCGCGCGTCAACGTGGCGGCGCACGCATCGTCGACAACGGCGAGCGCCCCGCCGCCGGTCGAGCCCCGCACCTCGGGCATCGCCGACTGGACCTGGGTGAGCGCCGACCACGGCTGGGCGCTCGTGCGGGAGCCGTGCGGCGCGACCGTGTGCATGGCGCTGCGGGAGACGACCGACGGTGGCCGCACCTGGGCTCCCGTCCGCACGCCCGCGCTGCTCGACACCGAAGCCCAGTCCGACGCCGCGGTCACGTGCGCGACACAGCTCTGCGTCTCCGGCGTGCGGTTCGCGACGCCGAAGGTCGGATGGTTGTTCGGCCCGGCCTTCGTGGAAACGGTCGACGGCGGGCGCACGTGGAAGCGCGAACCGGCGCCGGTCGTCACCGACGTCGAAGCGTCGGGAGACTTCGCGCTCCGGCTCACGACGAGCCGGGTCGGGTGCACGAGCGGCTGCGCGGTCGACGTCGAACGCGAGCAGCTCGGCACCGGAGCATGGCGCTCCGTGGCGAGCAGTGTCTCCGGTCACCCGTCGCTGCTGATCCTGCGGACCGACGCGTACGTCGTCGGCGTCCCCGATCTCGCCGGCACGGCCGGTGCCGACCTGCGCCGCTCGCACGACGGCGGCAAGACGTGGACCGCCGTCGCCGATCCGTGCGCGGTCACGAGCGCCGGCCACGTCGCGATCTCGGCCAGCGAGGCGCCCGACGGCGTGTTCGTCGTGCTCTGCGCGGCGCGGAAGAAGCCGACCACGCCGTTCGTGCGCATCTCCGGCGACGGCGGCAAGACCTTCGGCGCCCCCCACGACGTCCCGAGCATCGCGCTCGTCGTCCGGGCCGCTTCGGCGCAGACCATTCTGATCGGATGCAACGGAAGCGATACGAATGTCGTGCTGCGATCGACCGATGGCGGCGTCACCTGGCGCACGGCGCTCATGTCGCCGTTTCCGACCGGTGGCGCGGTGACGCTCGGGTGGGAGAACCCGCAGACCGCTCGCGTCTCGCTCGGCGCCAACGCGATCTGGACCACCCGCGACGCCGGCGGCGCCTGGACCAAGAACGCCGTCGCTCCGTAGAAGTTCAGCAGCGCGGACTCATGTGGCCGTGCGCACCCAGCCATGACGGAACTGGGTCCGACGATCAACCACTGCGAACGCGACCTCTTCGAGACGTAGCCCGGTGACCTTGGCGCGCTCGCGCAGCAGCAGGAGCGCTTCGTCGACAGTGCAGTCGACCTGCGCGCAGACCATCCCTTGCGCTTGCGTTACTTGTGAGGTTGGCTCGAACGCCGCGCGATCATCCATGCGGCGCAGGGTACGCCTTCGCGCAGACGGCGCGGGCCGGGATTGGCGGAGGGAGTGGGATTCGAACCCACGGTGCTTGCACACAGCGGTTTTCAAGACCGCCCGATTAGGCCGCTCTCGCATCCCTCCGCTC
>CAZLEC010000210.1:0-7236 GCA_964558245.1 uncultured Burkholderiales bacterium
CGGAGCCTTCCCTTCGTTTCCTCACCCGCCACGAGCACGCCGTGCTCGAGGTGGCTGCCGACCGCCTGATCCCGCCGCTCGACGCGCACCCGGGCGGCGCCGCGCTCGGCGCCGCCGACTACGTCGACCGCCTGCTCGGCGCGTTCACCTTCGAACCACCACTCATCTTCGCCGGCGGCCCGTTCAGCGGACGCGCGGGTGGCGACGCGTCGTTCCACCAGTTCCTCCCGCTGTCACGCATCGAGGAGCTCGCGTGGCGAACGCGCATCGAGGGGTCGCGCGGGTTGCCCGCGCGGGAGTTCAACGGGCCCACGCGCGGATGGCAGACCGTGTACCGGGAAGGCATCGCCGCGCTCGGCTCCGACTTCCTCGAGGTCGACGGCGACGAGCAGGACCGCCGCCTGGGCGCGAACCGGGAGCTCAGGTCGCTCTTCTACACGCACGCGTGCGAAGGGGCCTACGGCGCCCCCGAGTACGGCGGCAACCCGGGCGGCGCGGGTTGGATCGCGATCCAGTTCCCGGGCGACAGCCAACCTCGGGGATACACCGACGAGGAGGTGCGCGGTCGTGCCTGAACCGGGCCACGAATGCGACGCAGTCGTCATCGGGACCGGCCCGGCCGGCGCGACGGCGGCCGACGTGCTCACGGGCGCCGGCTGGTCGGTCGTCATGCTCGAGAAGGGCCGGAACCACCTGCTGGCGCTCGACGAGCCGTTCGGACCCCTCGGACACGTCTCGAACGACGAAATCAAGTTCTTCCGCCGCCACTTCCTCGGCCCCGACCCGTTCCTCGAGCCCCGCACGTACCGTCGCGACGAGACCGACGGCGATCATCTCTTCGCGGGCGAGGTCAACAACCTGCCCTCGACGGTGGGCGGCGGCGGCTTCCACGCCGACGGCAAGCTGCCGCGCTTTCGCGCGGTCGACTTCAAGGCCCGTTCGGAGCTCGGCCCGATCGAGGGATCCGACGTCGCCGACTGGCCGATCGACTACGACGAGATGGAGCCCTACTACGCCGAGGCCGAGAACCTCGTGGGTGTCGCCGGGCTCGCGGGCGCGAACCCGTTCGCGGAATGGCGATCGGGCGAGTACCCGATGCCTCCCGGCGCCGACATGTTCGGCGCGGTGCTCACCACCGAAGCCGCGCGTCGCCTCGGCTACAACCCGTACCCGGCTCCCACGGGAGTCAACTCGGTCCCGTACGACGGTCGGCCGGCCTGCAACAACTGCGGCTTCTGCGGTTTCTTCGGCTGCCCGATCGACGCTAAGGGCGATCCGGTCGCGCCGCTCCGCAACGCGTTGCGGACGGGTCGGTGCGAGATCCGGCCGGAGTCATTCGTCGAACGGATCGTCCTCGACCCGTCCGGTCGCGCGGCACGCGGCGTGCGCTACCACGACGCCGAAGGACGCGCACACGAGGTCAACGCGCGCGTGGTGGTAGTGGCATGCGGCGCGTGGGAGACGCCGCGGCTGTTGCTGCGATCGGAGATCGCCAACTCGTCGGGACTGGTCGGGCGGTACCTCATGTACCACTTCCAGACCTACGTCGTCGGCTCGTTCCCGTTCCGGCTGCACGGCCACCGCGGACGGTCCGTCACGCACTTGCACGACGACCACATGATCGTCGACGACGCGAGCCGCGCCTACGCGCGAGAGCACGGTCTCCCCTACTTCCGGGCGGGCATCGTGGAACACGGCGGCGGCGGCCACCCGATCATCGAGGGCATGTACAGCGATCCCGGAGTCGCTCATACGCGCGGCATGCTCGACTCGCCGATGCGTGACCGGCTCTGGGCGTTCACGGTGCAGGGCGAGGATCTGCCGCAGGTCACGAACATGGTCGACCTCGATCCGCGCGTGCGCGACGTGCACGGCTTTCCAGCCGGTCGCGCGACGTACGACGTGCATCCCCACGAGGTCGTCGCATCGCGCTACTACGCGCCGATGCTCGCCGACATCATGCGCGAGGCGGGCGCCGAGACGACGTTCTCGATCACGTCGCCGCGCCTCGATGGCGACCGGGCGGGCCGCGCCGGCGCTTCGATCTCCCGGCACATCATGGGCACCTGCCGGATGGGCGACGATCCCCGCACCAGCGTGGTCGACCGCTGGCAACGCTTTCACGACGTCGAGAACATGGTGTGCACCGACTCGTCGGTGTTCCCGACCTCCACGGGTTACGGCCCGACGCTCACGATCGTCGCCCTCGCCATTCGTGCGTGTCGCGAGCTCGCCGGGCTTCCACCCCTGCGCAGCGAACGCGGGTAAGTAGGCTCGCGGCATGGACTTGGACGCCCTTTCCGGCCTCTCGCTCCCCGACCAGAACGGCACGGAGCACCGGCTCGGCGATCTCTGGCGGGACAAGCCGGTCATCGTCGTGTTCCTCCGGCACTTCGGGTGCCACAACTGCCGCGACCATGCCGTGCAACTGCGCGACCGTTACGACGACCTCCGCGGCCAGGGCATCGACCTCGTCGCGATCGGCACCGGCGACCAGCGCTACGCCGGCGCGTTCGTACGCGACGAGAAGATCCCGTATCTCGTGCTGGTCGACGACGACGCGAAGGCGGCGCGGGCGGCGTCGGTCAAGGTCGCATCGTGGTATCGCCTCTTGCACCCGAGCACGTGGGCGGCGTCGGTTCAGGCGTGGAAGCGGGGCGCCCGCATCCACAAGGCCGGCAAGCGCGTGACGCAGCTCGGCGCGACCTTCGTGCTCGGGCCCGGCGATCAGGTGCGCTACAGCCACGTGGATTTCGACAGCACCGACCACGCATCTGTGCCCGAGGTGCTCGCGGCAGTCGGCGTCTGAGGTACGCGCGTCGGATGCGAGCGGTCATCTTCGACTTCTACGACACACTCGCGCAGACCCCCGACTGGGGACCCTCGTGGCAGAAGCTGGTCGCCGACGTCGGCTACGAGCTTCCCGACGACGTACGCGACCGTTGGTGGAACGACGGGATCGACGGCACCGAGCACGACGAGCACTCACGCTCACGTGACCACTACGTCGCCTGGCAGCAGTCCCGGATCCGCGGGATGCTCGACGACTGCGGGATCCCGCCCGACACCCAGGACGTCCTGATCGCCCGCGTGCGCGACATCGGCGCCCACCGGAGCCTGAGCGCGTTCGACGACGCGCCGGCTGTGCTGGCCGAGCTCCGCGAACGAGGGATCACCCTCGCGATCTGCTCCAACTGGGACTGGGACCTCGAAGAGGCCATCGAGTCCGCCGGGCTGGCCGGGACGGTCGACGTGGTGGTGTCGTCGGCCTGGGTCGGCGCCCGCAAGCCGCACCGGCGGATGTACGACGCCGTGCTCGAGCGAACCGGTGTGGCCATCGAGGAGACGCTGTTCGTCGGCGACACGTGGTCGTGTGATGTGGAAGGACCGCGCGCCGTCGGGCTCCGGCCCGTCTACTTGCGACGCGCGCACCTCGGGCCGGACCCGACCGCGCCCGACGACCATCACGAGCAAGACGTGCACCGCGCCACCGATCTGCGCGTCGTGCTGGAGCTCGTCGCCGAGCACTAGTTCACCGCGCGCTCGTGTCCGGCCCAGTAGGGCGCGCGGAGGTCCTTCTTGAGGATCTTGAGCGCACCCGAGAGCGGGAGCGGTTCGGTGCGGATCTCGACCGACTTCGGCACTTTGTAGCCGGCAATCGACAAACGGGCGTGGGCGATGATGTCGGCCTCGGTCGGGTGCGTGCCGTCGCGGGGCACGACGATCGCGTGCACGCACTCGCCCCACGTCTCGTCGGGGATCCCGATCACCGCGACCTGCGCGACGTCGGGATGGCTCGCGATCGCGTTCTCGACTTCCACGGAGTACACGTTCTCGCCGCCGGTGACGATCATGTCCTTCACCCGATCGACGAGGAACAGATACCCGCGGTCGTCGAGGTAACCGGCGTCGCCGGTGTGGTACCAGCCACCGCGGAAGACCTCCGCCGTCGCTTGTGGTTGATGCCAGTACTCGCGCATGAAGTTGCCGCCGCGGGCGCAGACCTCTCCGGTCACACCGCTCCCGACCGGGTTGCCGGCCGCGTCCTGGATCGAGAGCGAGACACCGTGCAGCGCGCGCCCGGCGGAACGTAGGCGAGCCCCGCCGGCCCGGTGCTCCTCGGCGCCCAGCACGGTCAGCACCGCCGACGACTCGGTCATGCCATAGCCCTGGAGGATGTCGAGCGTCGGGAACGCGGCGAGCACGCGATCGAGGAGTGCGCCCGGCATCGGTGACGCGCCGTACGTGAGCGTGCGCAGGCTGGCGAGCCGCTCGGGCCGGAACGCCTCGTGGTGCATCAGCATCCCGATCATCGTCGGGACCATCACCGTCATCGTCACCTGGTGCTGTTCGATCGTGTCCATCACCGCGACCGGATCGAAGAGCCCGACGATGACCGACGTGCCGCCCTCGGCCGGCACTCCGACGATGCCGCCCATCGATGCCGCGTGGAACATCGGCGTCTGGTGCAGGTACACCTCGTCGCTCGAGATCCGCCACGCCATCGCGACGTGGTAGAGGTTGAGCAGCTCCGCCCGCTGATCGAGCAGCACACCCTTGGGCGTGCCGGTAGTGCCGCCGGTGTACATCAGGATCACCGGGTCGTCTTCTTCGGGCTCGTCGGGCATCACCGGCGAGGCCGCAGCCAGCAGCTCCTCGTAGTCGTCGTCGTGGGGCGCGTCGCCGTCGCCGATCATCACGACCCGCTCGAGCCCGACCTCGTCGCGCACCTGCGCGATCACCGGCGCAAAGAACGCGTCGGTGAAGCACACCTTGGTACCCGAGTCGGCGAGGATGAATGCGAGCTCCTTCGCAGCCAGCCGGAGATTGAGCGGGTTCACGACGCCCGCACCGAGGAACGCGGCGTGGTACAGCTCGAGGAACTGGTGGCTGTTGAGGGCCATCACCGCGAACCGGTCGGCCCGGCCCACGCCGATCGAGCGCAACGCACCAGCGGTCCGCTGCACCCGTTCGAGATGCTCCTCGAACGTCGCGGCGTACGCGCCGTCGATCACGGCGACCTTCTCGGGGTCGCGCTCGACGGCCGGCAACAGATGACGGTGGTAGACGAGCTCCCTCACCCCGGGAACGCTACCCCCGTACGGCGACGGCGATCGGGCCGCTCGTCAGATGCCGAACTTCGCGTTGCGAACGATCTCGACGGCGTCGTCGCCGCCGTCGAAGGTGACCTGCGCGGCCGACTTCCGGCCCGACAGGAACAGCACGAGCTCGCCGGTCCCGCCGATCATCGCGACCGGTGCGCCCTCCTTGGTGACGACCTTCTCGCGGCCGTCGGGCGACCGCAACGTGAGCGCGACGCCCGGTATCGACTTCTTGCTGAACGCGAATCCGAGCATCTTCCAGAGGATCTGATCCATCTCCGGGTCGAGCGAGCGCGGGAGCTCGCCGGCCGGGCGGCGGACATCTTCGTGGTGCACGAAGTTCTCGTTCACGTTCGCAGTCGCGAGCGGGCCGGTGCGGTGCATCCACGGCGGGCCCGTGCGCATCATCGCGACGAGCTTGTCGTAACCCTTCGTCTTGTACTGGTCCATCACCTTCTGAAGATGCCCGGCGAGGAACGGCACAACCAGACCCACCGCCGCGTCGGAGCGCGCCTCCCGAGCCACGAGGTGCGCGGCCAGGTCGAGGGTGTTCCAACCTTCGCACAACGTCGGGGCGTCGGGCCCCACCTTCTCGAACGTGTCGCACATCGCGGCCCGCTCCTTCAGCAGCACCGCCGTCGCCTGTTTGCTCATGTTTCTCCTCTTGGCGGCTGCGCCGCCGGGCCGGGAGGCCCCGCTCGCAACCAAATGTGATCTCGGCCGCGCCGGTGCTCGCTCATGTTTCTCCTCCGGTCACGCGTAGCTCCTCAGCTCGACGGCGTTGCCGTCCGGATCCTGCACGTACAGGCTCGACGCGATCCCTTGCGCGCCGTACAGCCCGTCGGCGCGCTTCGAGCCCGGGAACTGCTCGGCGAGGGCGTCGAGATCCGCGGGCGCGATCACGAGGCAGAGATGCTCCATGTTCGGCTCGCGCGCGGCGGCCGGATCCCAACCCGGTGGCGCGGGGAACAAGTCGATCAGCGTCGTCGCATCGATCCGCGCCGACGGGAAGAACGTCTCACCCCTTCGCCACTCCTCGACCCGATCGGGGGTGAGGCCGAGCCGATCGCAATAGAACGCCAACGACGCCTCGATGTCGGCACACCGCAGCACGACGTGATCGAGCCCAATGACTTGCAGACGACTCACACGCGGAAGCTACCGCGGCAGACCGAGCATCCGCTCGCCGATGATGGTGCGCTGCACCTCCGACGTGCCGCCCGCGATCGAAGCCGCCTTCGACCACAACCACTGCCGTTGCCAGAACCCTCGGCCGGGGTTGTCGTCGGCGCCCCACCACAACGGCGCCGCGGTGCCGACGATGTCGAGCGCCCGCGCCGAGAGCGCCTGCGTCATGTCCGACCACGCGAGCTTCGTGATGCTCGACTCCGGGCCGGGCTCGATCCCCTTCGTCAGCCTGGAGAGCGTCCGCCAGTTGTGGAGACGCAACACCCGCAGCTCCACGAACGACTGCGCCAGCGCATCGGCGATCTCCACGCGGTCGAGCTCGCCGCGCGATGCCGCGAGCTGCCAGAGCTCGTCGAGATAGACCTCGTGCACCACTTGTTCCTTGAACGGGAACGCGGTGCCCCGCTCGTGAGCCAGCGTCGTGTTGGCCACCGCCCAGCCGTTGTGCAACGCCCCGACGAGCTGGTCGTCGGGCACGAACACCTCGTCGAGGAATACCTCGTTGAACTCGGCGTCGCCGGTGAGCTGCACGAGCGGGCGCACTTCGATACCCGGCGCCTGCATGTCGACGACGAGGTACGAGATGCCGCGGTGCTTCGAGGCGTCGGCGTCGGTCCGCGCCAGGCAGATACCCCATCGCGCGAACTGCGCATAAGAAGTCCACACCTTCTGCCCGGAAAGGAGCCAGCCGTCGTCGACCCGCACCGCACGCGTCTTCAGCGACGCGAGATCCGAGCCGGCGTCGGGCTCGCTGAACAGTTGGCACCAGATCTCGCCGGCGGTGAGGATCGACGGCAGCCACCGCTGCTTCTGCTCGTCGGTGCCGTGCGCGAGCAACGTCGGGCCGGCCAGGTTGATACCGACGCGGTTGACCGGCTGCAACGCGCGCGATCGCGCGTACTCCATGTTGAAGATCGAAACCTCGACCGGCGACGCGCCGCGCCCG
>CAZLEC010000211.1:0-7224 GCA_964558245.1 uncultured Burkholderiales bacterium
GCGGAGGGGAGTAATTCTGGGGCGGCGGCGGCGAGGAGAGGCTCGGGGGCGCGACGGTCGTCGTGGTGGGCGCGACCGTGGTGGTCGGGTGCGGCTGGTGCACGGCTGGCTGCGGGGTCGCGGCGCGCGGTGCGGGCGTGAACGTGAGCGACAGCACTACGGCGGGAACCGGCGGGCCCTTGGTCGGGTCGGTGGTGGTCGGGGGCGCCGGCTGGTTCGGGCGGGTCGTGGTGGTCGTCGTGGTGACCGGCAGCGAGAGCGCGTTGTTGATCGCGTTCTCGTCGCCACCGCATCCGGCGGATCCGTTGGGGATGGCGTTGACCGTGAATCCGGGATCGACCATCGACGTCGATCCGGTGGCCGCCGAGTATGGGATCGCGCCCTGCGCGTTGCTCCGCACCACGACCCGGAACGGGCCGACGGTGCAGTTGCTCATCGTGGTCGACGACGACCAGAGCAGCTCGAAGTTGCCGACCAGGAACGCGGACCCGTTGTTGGGGTCGAGACCGCCGGAGAAATCGCTGGTCGCGACCGCTTGCACCGTCACGACGGCCGGCGAGCTCGTTCCGGTCGTGCCGGATCCACCCGACGGCGGGTCCGGCAAGTTGACCTGGACCTCGACGGGCTGGAACGACAGGCTCGACTGCGGGATGGTCACGAGGCCGTTCTCGCGCACCGTCGCCGACTCGGTGCCCATCGTGGACATGCCCGCAACGGTGAACGATGGTGTGAACAGGGACAGATGCATCGATACCGTGACGTCTCCGGCGTTGGCGATCTGCGCCCCGGCGCTCGGCGCCACGAGGGGCGCGAGCAGGCCGATCGCGAGCGCGACGCCGGCCACGAGGGTCAAACGTCGTCTTGCCGAGCGTGACGCCCGTACGCTTAGTCGCATTTTCCCCGCCACAGACCGGACAGAGTAGGACGAAACCTCTGTCGATTGCCAAGGGTCTATCGAACTACTGGCGTACGAGATAGGCGTCGGCGGCAAGTTTGACGGAAGCTTGACCGCCTCCCGCAGGTAGTGTGAAGTTTCCGAACGTCGCGCGCCCGCAGACCGGCCGGCACCGCTCTGATGAGGCGATCGGGACGACTGTCAACGGGGCTCGATCGGACCATGCATCCCGACACTCCGCCATCAGACAGGCCGGCGCGGTTGCGGCTGGTCGACCTCCGGGTTCGCCCCGGTCGCCAGCTCCACCTGGGGGGATCGCTGGCCGGGGTGCTCACCGAGACCCGCGACCGCAGCGCCGCCGCGAACTGGATCGCGGCGACCGTCGCCGGGCCCCGGCCGCCCGAGACCGACGGGTCGATCGACCTCGGCGGAGAGATCGTCTCGGTGCACAGCCTCCCGTCGCCGATGCTGGCGCCGGGCCTGCCGAAGGTCATCGACGGCGACCTCCTGCGCAGCCTCTGGCGGACCTCGCGTGCGCGCCGCCGCGACGTGCTCGCGGCCACGCACGCGTCCTACCGCCTCGAGCGGTACCGCATCGAGGCGGCGCTCGAGCGGGCACGGGCCCGCCGGGTTCCGCTGCCGCGCGAAGTCGCCGCCGGGCCGGAGCCGGAGCCGGAGGTCGTCGCCGCGCCGGACCCGGAGGCCGTAGCCGAGGCCGATGTGGCTCCGGTCGAGCGCGAATACGCCGGAGACGAGTACGCCCCGCTCCGTGCGCAGGTGGAGTCGCTGATCGCCGAGCTCGACACCTTGCCGGCAGCACCACTCCCCGAAGGCGGCCTCCTCGCAGACGCCTGGGACGCGCACTCGCTCCTCGTGGAGGTGCGCGACGCGGTCGACGACCTCCCGGCGAGTGACATCGAGCGTCTGGAGCAACGCGTCGACGACGCGCGCGCGGCGTTGGCAATGACGTCGAGCGGCGTTTCCGACGACATGCGGGCCCTCATCGAGCAGTGCCACCTCGGCGTGTTGGAGGCCGAGGCGGCCGTCCTCTCGGCGAAGCGACGGGAGCGATCCCGAGCTGCCGCGGGCTACGAGCAGGCGGTGGCCGTCGAGCTCATGGCGCTCGCCGATGCGGGCATCGAGTCGTACGCGGCGTTCGTCGTCGCGATCGACGAGGAGACCAGCGCTGCCAACGCGGCGGCGCGGCGCGCCGCGCAAGCCGAGCTCGTGCTGGCGCGCGCCGAGCTCGACGCGCTGCTCGGAGTGCCCGACATGCCGACCCGCGTCGAGCTCGAGGAGCGGGAGACGCAGATGCGCAGCCGCGCGACCGAGCTGCTCGGGCGGGCGCCGGGGCCCGATCCGGTCGGCGAATTGCGCGCGCTGCGGGTGCCGACCGAGGACCGGGACGAGCTCCTCGACGAGATCTCGGCTGCCCTTCGCGAGCGCGAGATCGTCGTCGTCGGCGACCTCGTCGAGTTCGCGCGGTCGTTCGTCGCGCCGGCCCAGCCGCGCGATGCAGCCGCCGGCGAGCCCGCGGCGCGGGTCGCTTCTGTTCGACCCTCCGAGCCGCGGCGGCCGGCGGCGCCGGCGCGGCCCGTGCCCCAGCGGACGGCGACGATCGCATCCCGTGCAGTTGACGTGGAGACGCTGGAGCAGCAACGGTTCGCACATGATCGTGCGCTCGAGCAACTCGACACCGACCTCGCCGCGATCGACGCGGTCTACAACGCTCCGCTGTCGGCGCTCGGCGCCGCCGACGTCAACCATGCGGTCGAAGTGATGCTCGATCTGTATCGCAAGGGTCAACTACTCGGCGGCCGGCTGCCGGTCGTTCTCGACGGCGCCCTCGACGGACTCGCCGCGTCCGCCCGTGAGGCGGCGGTGGAGGTGCTGCTCGAAGCCGACGACTTGCAGACCATCGTCGTGAGCGACGATGCCGAAGTGATGCAGAGCCTGGCCCGCGCCGGCGGCACGATCGTGCGCTGGCCGGAGGCCGAACCCGGCGAACGTGACGCGTCGATGTTGCAACCGACCCCCACGCGCGGCGCATGATCGCGCCGGAGCGCGTTCGCGCAGTCGTCGACGCCTACGTCGACGCCTACCGGCGGAACGACAAGGACGCCTGCCTCGCGCTCTTCGCGCCCGACGCCGAGTGGCACGATCCGGTCGGCGAACCACCCCACGTCGGGCACGAGGGTGTCGGTGCGTTTTGGGACCAGGCGCACGCGATGTCCGATTCCATCGTGCTCGTCCCGAGCGACGTGATCGTGTGTGCGAACGAGGCGGCGATGGTGTTCGAGATCCACGTCGCGATCGCGGGCGCCGACGGTGCCTCGACGACGATGATCATGGATGCGGTCGAGGTGTTCGTGCTCGACGAATCGGCGACGATCACCCAACTTCGCGCGTATTGGGACATGTCGCGGGCGCGTTCGCGCGCTTAGCGCGATTCTGCACCGCCAAAGCGGCGAAACGGCATCGTGCAGGGCTCGTGACCAGCCCGACTTTCGCTCGGCCACCACTTTCGGCCACAATCTATAAGCGATGAACGTTGAATCACGCGATTCCGTCTCGCTCAAGCCCGCCGAGCTCGATGAGTTCGCACAGCTGCTCACTTCCAGCGGGCTCCATCTGACCGAAGAGCAGATCGACCTGCAGGTCGAGGCGTTCCCGCTCGCCGTGGTCGCGGTGTTCGAGAGCGAGGTGCAGGGCGTCATGCTCGGCTCGCTCGAACGCATCGGCGGTACGCCGGCGATCCTGTGGGGCCTCGGCGTCGCGCGCAAGGGCAAACAGGCAGCCGCCGCGCTCAAGGTGATGACCGGCGAGTTGTCGCGTCGCGCCGCGATCTCGTTCCCCGACGAGGACGTGCTCGTCGCGACGCGGCTGTCGCAGCCGAGTTGCTACGCGCTCCTCGCGAGCTACGCGAACTTGGTGCCGCGGCCCGGCTACGTCCCCAACGGCGAAGACCGCGCGTGGGGCCGGCGCCTCGCCAAGCGGTTCGGTCTCGACCCGCACTTCGACGATCGCGGTTTCACGGTCGCGGTGAAGAGCCGCAAGCCGATGTGCGTGCCGATTCTCGATGCCAGTCCGGTGAAGGCGACGGGCGGTGCGAAGATCGTGTCGCTCGTCGGCGACCTCGACGCCACCCGCGGGAAGGCGATGATCGCCTTCGGATGGGCGATCGCCGAGGAGCTCGCGGCCGGCGCGTACGTCGCCGCGTTCTAGTCAGCGGTTCGCCAGCACCGCGTCGAGTTGGGCGCGCAGCGCATCGGGTGCCGTAACCGGCTCGCGGCACGCGTAGTGCTCGCACACGTATGCGGTCGGCGTGTCGCGCGCCGGGCGATCCGCGAGGAGCGGCAGCGAGGCGTCGGGTTGTGACGCGACGAGGGTGACGGAAGCGGGAATCAGCCGGCCGGTCACCTCCGCGCGCAGCGCCTGCGTGCGCGGATCGTTGCGTTCGCCGACGATGACGATCTCGATCGGCGCGCGCACGTGACGTTCGAGCGCGCCGAGCAGATAGGCGAAGCCGGTCGGGTGCGAGGCCATCGGGCCGGCGAGCATCTCGAGGACCGCGATCGCCGGCCCGGCGTAGCGATCTTCGCCGGTCAGCGCGTGCAGGCGGAGGAGGCCGTTCGCGGCCATCGCGTTCGCCGACGGCGTGGCGTCGTCGAACACGTCTTTCGGTCGCACGACGAGCACCTCGGCGTCGTGGCCGGTCGTGAAGAAGCCACCGCCTTCCTGGTCGAGGAAGAGCCGCATCAAGTCGTCGGCCACCTCGCGGGCAGCCGCGAGCCATTCGACGTCGTCGAGCTCGGTCAGGGTGAGCAGTGCTTCCAGCAACGCGCCGTAGTCCTCGGCGTACGCGAGATACGGCGCGCGCCACGACCGCCGGAAGCGGCCGTCGGGGGTGCGCAAGTCGCGCAGGAGGAACCGCGCGTTGGTGCGCGCGACCTTCATCCAGTCGTCGCGACCGAGCGCGGCGGCGGCCTCGGTGAGCGCGGCGAGGAACAGTGCGTTCCAACCGAGCAGCACCTTGTCGTCGCGGCCCGGACGCACGCGTTGCGAGCGGCGATCGAGCAGCGCGGCCCGCTGGCGCGTAACTGCGGCGGGCTCGGGCTCGTTGCGCTCGACGACGTGGAGGATGCTCCCGCGGAAGTTCGTGTGCGGGTCGACGAAGTTCCCGCCCGGCGTGACACCGTAGTAACGCATCACTTCGTCGGCGTCGGCGCCGCATACCTCGCGGATCTCCTCCGGGGACCACACGTAGAACTTCCCCTCGACGCCTTCGGAGTCGGCGTCTTCGGCGGCGTAGAAGCCGCCGTCGGGGTCGGAGAGATCGCGCAGGACGTAACCGACGATGTCGTCGACGACCGCGCGGTAGCGTGCCTCGCCCGTCACGAGGTACGCGTGCAAGTAGGCCCGGGTCAGGAGCGCGTTGTCGTAGAGCATCTTCTCGAAGTGGGGGACGAGCCACGTGTCGTCGGTCGAGTACCGCGCGAATCCGCCGCCGAGTTGATCGTGGATGCCGCCGGCGGCCATCGCGTCGAGCGTCGTGGTGATCATCTCGCGGAGCTCGGGTGCACCGGTGCGCACGAGCTCGCGACACAGGAAGTCGACGGTCATCGCCTGCGGGAACTTCGGTGCGCGGCCGAACCCGCCCCACTGCGGCTCGAACTGGGCGCCGACGTTGCGCACCGCGGTGACCAGGACCTCGGGATCGATGCCCGACGTCGCGGGCGACCGGAGCACGTGCTCGTCGATGGCCTCGGTGAGCTTGTCGGCCTGCGCTTCCACGTCGTCGCGCTGGTCGTTCCACGCCTCGGCGACGACCTCGCACACACGCGTGAACGCGGGCATGCCGTGCCGGTCCTCGTTCGGGAAGTAGGTGCCGCCGTAGAAGGGGCGACCGTCGGGAGTGCACCACACCGACATCGGCCAACCGCCGCGGCCCGTCAACGCCTGCACCGCCTGCATGTACACGGCGTCGACGTCGGGTCGTTCCTCGCGGTCGACTTTCACGTTGACGAACAGCCGGTTCATGACTGCGGCGATCTCCGGGTCCTCGAACGACTCGTGCGCCATCACGTGACACCAGTGACACGACGAGTATCCGACCGAGAGGAAGATCGGCTTGCCCTCGCGGCGCGCCCGCTCGAAGGCTTCGTCGCCCCACGGGTACCAGTCGACGGGGTTGTCGCGGTGCTGGTGAAGGTACGGGCTCGTCTCGCCCGCGAGGCGGTTACTCACGTCGAGGGTTCGGCTTCGATGGCGGTTGCCTTCGCCCACCGGTAGTCGGGCTTGCCCGACGGTGAACGGGTGATCGACGCCACGAGCACGATCTCGCGCGGCAGCTTGTAGGGCGCGAGGTGCTCGCGGGCATGGGCTCGGAGCGCCTCGAGGGTGGGAGCCGTGCCCGGACGCGCTTGCACGACCGCCACGACCCGTTCTCCCCAGCGTTGGTCGGGCACGCCCACCACGACCGCGTCGACGACTTCGGCGTGGCCCTTCAGGACCGACTCGACTTCCTCGGGGTACACCTTCTCGCCGCCGCTGTTGATCGACACCGAGCCGCGACCGAGCAACGTGATCAGCCCGTCGGGATCAGCCACCGCGTGATCGCCCGGCACCGCCCAGCGCACGCCGTCGACGACGGGGAACGTCGCGGCCGACTTCTCGGGATCCTTGTAGTAGCCCAGCGGGATCGGCCCCCGGCGCGCGAGCCGGCCGATGACACCGGGCGGCGCGGGGCGCAGATCGTCGCCGAGCACCAAGGTGTCGTCGGAGACGCGGAACTGCGGCGCCTTCGGGATGTCACTCCCCGAGGCAACGACCGACTGACCTTGCCCACCGGTCTCGGAAGCGCCGTACCCGTCGACGATGAGCACGCCCGGCAGACACTCGAGCAGCTCGCGCTTCAGTGACGGCGACAGGATCGCGCCGCCGGAGAGCAGGACGCGCAGCCCCGAGACGTCGATCGCGCGCCCGGCCTCGCTGCGGAGCGCGTCGAGCATCGGCCGCGCGAACGCGTCGCCGACGATCACCATGAAGTTGGCCTGCTCGCGCTCGACCAGCGCCCAGAGCTTGAGCGGGTCGAGGTGGTGCTCGGTCGGGATCACCACCGAGCCGCCGCTGAAGAGGCTGGTGAACGCCATCCAGTGGGCGGTGCCGTGCATGAACGGGCAGGCAGGAACGCAACGCGACCGGGGCTCCAGGCAACGTTCGGCGATCTCCTCCGGCGTGGTGATCGGTTTGCCGCCGCCGCCCGCGCCGCCCATCGCGCCGAAGAACACGTCTTCGTGGCGCCACATCACGCCCTTCGGCATGCCGGT
>CAZLEC010000212.1:0-7211 GCA_964558245.1 uncultured Burkholderiales bacterium
TGTCGTGGCATGGATCGGCGTCGCGTGAGCTGTTCGCACAACACGAGGCTAGCGTCAATTCCCGACCTGTCAAGTCATATTTAGAGTCAAACTCCACTAAATCCATTGAGGAACTAGACTACGCTACAAACGGCCAACCGGATGACGCACGGATCGGCGGATCTGCTCGTGAAGTTCCTTGCCCTCACACTTGTCGTTCACGGCCCGGATCCGGTGACCGGTGTGACACCGTCGACATCGGCGCGATTTCGCGCGCTGATCGAGAACGCCGTGTTGGCGGAGGAACTCGGGTTCGACGGGTTCGCGGTGGGGGAGCGACACGAACGGCCGTTCATCTCGTCGTCGCCCCCGGTGATGCTGAGCCACATCGCCGCCAAGACGTCGAAGATCCGGCTCTTCACCGCGGTGACGACGCTGAGCCTCCTCGACCCGGTGCGCGCCTTCGAGGACTACGCGACCTTGGATCACCTTTCCGGTGGGCGACTCGAGTTGATGATCGGAAAAGGAAACGGTTCGGCCCAGGCCGCGCTGTTCAGTGTCACGACCGACGACCAGTGGGACCGCAACCGCGAGGGCTACGAGTTGTTCCGGGCGCTCTGGGGCAACGACAAGGTCACGTGGCACGGATCGTTTCGGCCGCCGCTCGAGCACGCCGAGGCACTGCCGCGCCCGCTGCAACGGCAGGTCCGCGTGTGGCACGGCAGCGCGACGAGTAAGGAATCCGTCGACCTCGCGGCACGGTACGGCGACCCGTTGTTCTCCGCCAACGTCACCAACCCGATCGAACCGTACGCGGAGCTCGTGCACTACTACCGGGAGCGCTGGGAGCACTTCGGTCACGATCCGCGCGACGCGCTCGTCGGCGCGGGCTCGGCGGGCTTCTATGTCGCGGACACCACGCAAGAAGCCATCGCGGTCTATCGGCCGATCTTCGAAGCCCAGACCGCGACGATGGCGAAGTTCGGGATTCCATCGGTGTTCGATTCGATCGAAGACTTTGTGGCGAGGAGCTCGGCGCTCATCGGGAGTCCGCAACAGATCCTCGACAAGGTCGCGCGCTACCACGAGCAGTTCGGTCACGAGGTGCTCCACATCGCGGCGGAGACGCCCGGCCTCACGGCCGCGCAGCACCGACGCGCGCTCGAGCGGTTCCAATCTGAGATCGCGCCCGTGCTCCGTCAGGCGTTCCCGAGCCGCCCATTCCCGACCATGCCCGAACCCGGAGGATGACGGCAATGACTGACGCCCACGTACCCCTCGCTGTTCTGGACCTCGCCCCCATCGTTTCGGGCGCGACGGTGAGCGATGCCGTTGCCAACTCCATCGACCTGGCGCGCCACGTCGAGTCGGCCGGATATCGCCGGCATTGGCTTGCCGAGCACCACTTCACGCCTGGAGTGGCGAGCTCGGCAACGTCGATCCTGATCGGGCAGGTTGCGGCGGCGACCTCTTCCATCCGGGTCGGCTCGGCTGCGGTGCAGACGGGACATCAGACACCACTGTCGATCGTCGAGCAGTTCGGAACCCTCGACGCCTTCTTTCCCGGGCGGATCGATCTCGGCCTCGGGCGATCAGGCCAGCGCCGCGCCGAAGCTATCTCCGAGCTCGCAGCCAGAACCGCAGGCACTGGGAAAGACGACTCGAACGCGGCCTCCCCTTCGGCGCGCATCGTCGATGGGCTCCTCATTCCGAAGCCATTCTCGTTCTCGTCCCTACTCGGCTCGTCGCGATTCGCGTCGATGCACTCACACCTCCAACAGCCGGGTGCCCAGTCACCTGACTACGCCGAGCAGCTCGACGAGATTCTCGCGTTCCTCGCCGGAACGCTGCGCACTCCCGACGGCGACCCGATCCGCGCGGTTCCCGGCGTTGGCGCGCAGGTCGACGTGTGGATCTTTGGAAGCAGTGCCGGACAGAGTGCTCAGGTGGCGGCGGAGCGAGGCCTGCCGTTCGCGGCGAACTACCACGTCAGTCCGGCAACCGTGCTCGAAGCGGTCGATGCATACCGGGCTGCGTTCCGTCCTTCCAAGCATCTGCACGCCCCGTACGTCGCGGTCTCCGCAGACGTTGTGGTGGCCGACGACGACGAGACCGCGCAGCATCTTGCTTCACCGTACGGACTCTGGGTGCGCAGCATCCGAACCGGAAGAGGCGCGGTCGAGTTTCCGACACCCGAAGAAGCGGCGAAGCACGTGTGGTCGCATGATGACCGCGACCTGGTGGCCGACCGCGTCGACACCCAGTTCGTCGGGAGTCCGTCGACGGTTGTGGCCGGCCTCGAGATCTTGGCGCGCGCCACAGGCGCAGATGAGCTCGTCGTCACCACGATCACGCACGATCACGCGGACCGCGTCCGCAGTTACGAACTCTTGGCCCGGGAGTGGTTCGCGGTCCGCGGTTCTTCCGCGATCAGCGAGCCGGCACGCGCGTCGGGATAACCGACTTCAGGCGACCTCGCGCAAACGGCCGGACTCGGCTTCCGTTCGGGAAGCGATTGAAGAAACCGTGCCGATCAGCGTGCGCCCCGGTTGGCTGCGAGCCGGTCGAGCGCCGCGACGAGTTGGTCGATCTCGCCATGGGTGTTGTACATGGCGAGCGACGGGCGAACGGTTGCATCGAGCCCGTAGTGGCGCAAGATCGGTTGCGCGCAATGGTGACCGGCGCGCACGGCGATGCCCTCGTGGTTGAGCGCAGTACCAACCTCTTCGGGCCGGTAGCCGGAGAGCACGAACGACAGCACGCTTGCTTTGTCCGGAGCCGTGCCTATGAGGCGAAGGCCGGGCACTGCCTGGATCTCCGCGGTCGCATATTCCAGTAGGTCGTGCTCGTAACGGGAGACGTTCTCGAGGCCGACTCCCTCGAGATAGTCCAGTGCTGCACCGAGGCCGATCGCGTCAGCGATGTTGCCGGTCCCGGCCTCGAAGCGTCCGGGCGGGTCTTGATAGGTCGCCCGCTCCATCGTCACATTGCGGATCATGTTCCCGCCGCCCTGCCACGGCGGCATCCCCTCCAGCACATCCGGTTTGCCGTACACAACGCCGATACCGGTCGGACCGAAGACCTTGTGACCCGAGAAGACGTAGAAGTCGGGGTCGAGGGTCGAAACGTCGACCCGGGTGTGGGCGACGGCCTGCGCACCGTCGACAAGGACGCGCGCTCCGGCCGCGTGCGCCATCTCGATTACCTCGCGGACGGGAACCACCGTGCCGAGCGCGTTGGACACGTGAGCAATGGCGACGAGGCGAGTGCGATCGTTGAGCAGATCGCCGTACGCGTCGAGACGAATCTGGCCGGAGTCGTCGACGGGGATCACCCGCAGCTTGGCCCCCTTTTCGGCCGCAAGTTGCTGCCAGGGGACGATGTTGGCGTGGTGCTCCAGAAGTGAGACGACGATCTCGTCACCGGGCACGATGTTGTCGCGCCCCCAGCTCTGTGCGACGAGGTTGATCGCCTCGGTTGCGCCGCGCACGAAGATGATGTCGTCGGACGACCCGGCACCGAGGAAGGTGGCGACCTTCGCGCGCGCTGCTTCGAACGCATCGGTCGATCGAGCGGCGAGCTCGTGAGCGGCGCGGTGGATGTTGGAGTTCTCGTGCGAGTAGTACCGGACGAGCCGGTCGATGACGACCTGCGGCTTCTGGGTGGTCGCGGCGTTGTCGAGCCACACGAGTTGATGCCCGTTCACGCGCTCGTCGAGGATCGGGAAGTCGCGTCGCACGACATCCACGTTGAAGCCCGTGTGATCGAGGTTCGGTGGTCCCGTTGCCCCGGGATCGACGAAGTAGCGCTGCAGGCTGCTCGCTTCGCCCACGAAGTAGTACGGCGAGGACGGAGCCGGCGTCTCGGTCGGCGGCCGCGGGATCACGCGCGGTGCGGAGAACGTGGCCGGCGCAGCGGGCGACGGAACGCGAGGTGCCGCCGGCACTACCGGTGCCGGAACGCGCTCGGGTTCGGTCGGGATCGCCGCGCCTTCCGCCACCTCGGCGAACATGGCGTTCGCCAGCCGTTCGAGCGTGGCGACGTCGAGCGGAAGGGATGACCCCCCGCTCAAGCCGTCAAGGCCGGGGACGTCCGCAGCCATCGTCACTACAACGCGTCGCGGGCACTCCGGTCACTTCGCGGCCTTCTTGCGAGCGCCGGAGGCGGCGGACGCGGTCACGTAGGTGTCCTTGTAGTCGTGGTACTTGCCGACCTCGACGTCGTCGAGGACGCCGAGCGCGTCGTCGGTCAGGATCGCGAGCGAGCAATACAACGAGATGAGATACGACGCGATCGCGTTGCGACTGATCCCCATCGCGCGTACCGAGAGACCTGGGCCCCGTTCTCCGCTCAGGCCGGGCTGGTACAGCCCGACGACACCCTGGCGCGCTTCGCCGACCCGTAAGAGCAAGACCTTGGTCTTGCCGTCGGTGAGCGGCACCTTGTCGGACGGGATCAAGGGCAGACCGCGCCAGGTGAGGAACTGGCAACCGAAGAGACTCGTGGTCGGCGGCGGTGTGCCGCGACGGGTGGCCTCCCGCCCGAACGCCGCGATCCCAGCTGGATGCGTGAGGAAGAACGCCGGCTCCTTCCACACTCGCGCGATCAGGTCATCGAGATCGTCGGGGGTCGGCGCGCCGGTGCGGGTGGAAAGCCGCTGCTCGGGGGCGACGTTGGCGAGCATTCCGTACTCGGCGTTGTTGATCAACTCGCCTTCTTGGCGCTCCTTGATCGACTCGATCGTGAGACGGAGTTGCTCTTCGATCTGATCGTACGGACTGCTGTACAGATCGGAGACGCGTGTATGTACGTCGAGCACGGTCGAGACCGAGCTCAAGAAGTACTCGCGCGCCGCCTCGTCATAATCGACAAAGGTGGTCGGCAGATCGAGCTCACCCCGCGGCGGGCACGAGACCTCGACGTCTTCTGGCCGCTTCACGCGGTTCAGGCGGTAGATGCCGGCCTCGACCGGCACCCACTGCATGAGTCGCGTGAGCCACCGTGGAGTGATCGTCGACATCTGCGCGACGGTCTTCGTCGCGTTCGCAAGCTGCCGTGCTGCGCTGTCGCTGAGCGCGAGTGGTTCGGGTATTTCTGGCATCTCGACCCTCCGGGGCGGATCAACGAACTGCACTGTTGTCTAACAGTGTTGTTCGCAACGCGCCAACTGCGTTCGACGTCGTGAACACGAAATGCGCGTCGCGAACGCGCGTGTTTTGGACCGCGTGGCGAACGCCGCGTTTGCTGACAATCTCAGTGTGAAAGCGTGGAACGCGCGGCGCTGCTGGCAACGCGCTGCTGCTAGTGCGGACGCCATGATTCCTTGGCGCGGGTTTGGTCGCGCACTACGGCCGGGAGGTTCCCGCTCGCGATGTCGGCCAGCGATACGTGCTCGAGGACCGATCGCAGGCTGGAACGCGCCGCGACCCACACTTCGGGCAGAAACGCGGCTGCGCCGCCGTAGTCGAGCGCCTCTGGACGGGTCCCCTGAACGGCGGCGAGGGGACCCTCGACCGCGCGGAGTACGTCAGCCACTGTGACTTCGGTCGCGGGCCGAGCCAGGAAGTAGCCGCCGTCGCTGCCGCGCTGACTTCTCACTATGCCCGCGCGGCGAAGCTCGCTCAGGATGTTCTCGAGAAATTTCTGCGGGATTGATTGGGTAATCGCGAGCTGTTCGCTCTTTGCGGGCAAACCGCTCGCTTGGTATGCAGCCAGCTCGGCCGCGGCTCGAACGGCGTAGTCAGCTTTGGCAGAGATTCGCATCGTTCGATTCCTGTCGATTGGACGCGCGGAAAGGCGGTTGCTGCGGTCTCCGCGCGTTCGGCTTCGACGCGCCGTGCCGCCGTCTGTTGTCAACTAATTCAATAGAGTATGCTGACTCGCGTCAGATGCTGCAACAAGGCCGCGAAATGAGGGCTCGATCATGGCGATGAGTGCGACGGGTCAGCGGCTCCGTGTCACGCCCTTGACGAGCGTGATCGGAGCCCAGGTTGCGGGAGTCGACTTGGCTGAGCCTCTCGGCTCCGACACGGTTGCGGAGCTCGCAGAGGCGCTGGTGCGATGGAAGGTTCTCTTCTTCCGGGATCAGCCGATCACGTACGACCAACAGATTGCGTTCGCGCGAAACTTTGGCGACGTCACGCCGGCGCACCCGATCCATCCGGGGCACGCGGAGAAGCCCGAGATCCTCGTCGTGGACACTCAGTGTGCTCGGGAGCAGTTCGGTCACGACCGGGAGCGGCCGCGTTACGCGGCGCCGCACCGGACTGCTCCGGGATGGCACACCGATATCACGTTCGTGGCGAATCCCGCGCTCGCATCGATCCTGCGCGGTGCGGTCATCCCGTCGTACGGGGGTGACACGTTGTGGACGAACCTTGCCGCCGCATACGAAGACTTGTCTGCGCCGATCCGAACGTTGATTGACGGGCTCCAAGCTGTTCACGTGTGGCACGGATACGACGGCCAGACGAAGGAGGGCTACGACCCCTCGCAAAAGCCTCCGGCCGCCGTGCATCCCGTCGTGCGCGTTCACCCGGTCAGCGGCGAAAGGATCTTGTTCGTGAATCCGGTGTTCACCCGCTACCTCGTCGGGCTGAGCGACCGGGAGAACCGGCGGCTGCTCGACCTGCTCTTCGATCAGATCGCCCGGCCCGAGTTCACCGTCCGGTTCAAATGGGAGCCCGATAGCGTCGCGTTCTGGGACAACCGGTCGACGGCCCATCTCGGCCCGGTCGATCTCGCGTCGGGCGAGTTCGACCGTCGCGTCGAGCGCGTCACGCTGACGGGCGACCTGCCCGTCGGCCCTGACGGTTTCCGGTCCGAGCCGCTCCGAGGCGAGTTGTTCGGTTAGCTCGCCGTGGCGCCTCGTCTGTCGTATCTGATCTGTTCGACTCCGCGCAGCGGGAGCACGTTGTTGTGTGAAGTGTTGCGCGATACGGGCGTCGCCGGTCGGCCTGAGGAGTACTACCAGCAGCGTCAGAAGACCGGCCTGCCGCGTCGACCTCGCGAGTACTTCGAAGGTGCGGAGACGGCGGAGATCGTCTCGATCCTCGGCGACGTCACGCGCGTCGACGACGAGGAGAGCGACTACGACTCGCGTCGGTACGACGACTACGCCGATTACCTCGCATGGACGATCGAGCGAGGTACGACACCGAACGGTGTCTTCGGGGCGAAGCTGATGTGGGGGTACTTCAACGGGTTCATAAGCCATCTGCGCGAGCTGCCCG
>CAZLEC010000213.1:0-7186 GCA_964558245.1 uncultured Burkholderiales bacterium
CGTTCGGCCTCGAGATGGGTGAGCCCGAAGACGTCGCGCCGATGGTCGCGTTCCTCTGCTCCGACGACGCGCGCGAGATCACCGGCCAGATCTACACGGTCAACGGCGGCCGCGTCGCGGTGTGGAACCAGCCCGCCGAAGTGCGCGACATGCGCAAGGACGGGCGTTGGACCGTCAAGGAGCTGGCGGCGCGCTTCGACGAGGTCGGCCAGGAGCCGATGCCGATCCTGGCCGCGCTCGCCGAGCGCGAAGCCGCGGCGAAGAGCGGCGAGAAGCCGAACCAGTAACCGACGCGAGGCACAACGATGGAAACCGGCCTGCGACTCGGTGTGTGGAAGGGTCACCCGTCGATCACGCTCGTCGCCGGCGATCGCGACGCGACGTTTCTCCCGGGCTGCGGCATGCTGTGCGCGTCGATCCGCCACCGCGGCGACGAGTACGTCGCCTGGCCGCGCACCCTCGCACAGTTCCTCGAGGGCCGCATGACCGCGGTGCCGTTCGTGCACCCGTGGGGTAACCGGCTGGAGTCCCGGCGCTACCGCGTCGGCCGCCGCGACGTCGACCTGACCGGGCTCGACCTCCCCACGGACCCCAACGGTCTGCTGATGCACGGCAACTTGCGCGGGGCGGCGTTCGATGTCGTGCGCGCCGCCGCGTCGGCGCGCGACGCGCACGTGGTCGCCCGCCTCGACTACGGCGCCCGCCCCGATCTGCTGCGCGCGTTCCCGTTCCCGCACGTCGTGACCATCGAGGCGCGCCTCGGCGCCGGCGGCCTGCGCGTCACCACCGAGGTCGAGCCGACCGGTCGCAGTGCAGTACCGATCTCGTTCTGCTGGCATCCCTTCGTGCAGGTACCGGGCGCGCCGCGCCGCGACTGGGAGCTGCGCTGGCCGCGCTGTGAGCGCGTGCTCGTCGACGAGCGCGTCATCCCGACCGGCGCACGCATACCGCAACGAGCCGAGCGCGCCCCGCTGGCCGACCGCACCTTCGACGACCACTACGCGCTCGGAACCGACCGTCGCTTCGCGTTGCGCGCGGGCGGACGCGCCGTCGAGCTGCGCTTCGGCCCGACGTATCCGTACGCACAGCTGTACGTGCCCGTGCGCGGCAACTTCGCGGCGATCGAGCCGATGACCGCGACGATCGACGCGCTCGGCCGCGGCTCGGCGCCGCTCGTGAAACCGGGCGACCGCTTCCGCGCGTGGTTCACCGTGGCCGCGAACGCGCAGTGACGCTGCGGCTCCTCCCGGCGGGCGCGCACACCGGCTTCCTCGGCAATCTCTGCGTTCCCGACGACCTCTACTGGGTGAGCCGGACGCCCGTCGCGCTGGCCGGCATGTCGTATCCCGGACGCGCCGATTGGGCCCTGCTCGCAGCGGAAGGGATCGGTCACGTCGTGTGCCTCACGCACGAGGTCGCGCCGTACGACCCCGCGCCCTGCACGATCACCGCGGTCCGGTTGCAAGACCTCGTGAGTGGCGATCCGCCGACCGCCGCCGACCGCGAGCGCGAGCTCGTGCGCGCGGCAGCCGCCGACGTGATCGCGCACATACGCGACGGCGTCGGTGTGGCGGTGCACTGCATGGGTGGCCGGGGCCGCACCGGCACCGTGATCGGCGTCGCGCTGGTGCAGCTCGGACACGAGCCCGACGCGGTGATCGAGTACCTGCACCGGCTCGCCGTCGGTCGTGGCCGCCGCGGCTGGCCCGAGAGCGCGTGGCAAGCCGACGAAGTCCGCGCCGCAACCACCGAACCGGCGTGAGCCGGCGGTCTCCCAGACCGCTCATTCACGCCGGTACGCGGTGTTAGCCAGGCGCAGATCCGGAGGCCCGGTAAACGACGAAGAGTCGCACGGGCGAGAGAGGGCCGGAGGTCGAAGCCGAGTAGTTATGGCGCCAGCATCAAGTCGACGGCTTGGATACCGGGCGCGGAGCCGAAGAAGCGGGCGGTGCCGAACGCGTAGACGGAACCGTCGACGCCGAGGAGGTAGTAGCCCTTACCGGTGGGCACGGCGCGCATGCGCACGGTCGTCACGACGGGCGCCCGGGTGAGCGCGCGCACGGCGGGCATGCTCCCTTCGAAGGGAACGTGGAAGGCGAAGATGCCACCGTCGGCGGCGACCATCCAGTAGCCGTGGCCCTTGGCGGAGCTGGTCATCGACATCACCGGCGCGGCGAGGTGCAGGCTGCCGGTGGATCCGTAGAAGTGCGCGTTGCCGAACGTGAACACACCGCCGTCGGCGCCGACGAACCAGTAGCCCTTGCCGTTGGCGGTCACCGCGAGGTCGAGGACGCGGCCGTTGAGCCGGCGACCACCAGTGGACCCGTAGAAGTGCGCGTTGCCGAACGTGAAGATGCCGCCGTCGGCGCCGAGGAGGATGTAGCCGCGTCCGTTGGGGGTCGCGGCCATGCCGACGATCGGCGAGCTCAACCGGTGCCCGGCCATCGAGCCGTGGTAGCCGGCGTCACCGAATGCGTACACCGCGCCGTCGGCGCCGGCGAGCCAGTAGCCCTTGCCGTCGGCGGTACGGGCCGACGCGACGATCGGCGCGCTGAGGTGCCGGCCGGCGAGGTCGCCGTACGAGCGCGCGTGACCGAACGCGCGTACCCGACCGTCGGCGCTCACGATCCAGTAACCCGTGCCCTGCGCGGCGAAGCCCACCGGGTGCGGCTGCGACGCGAGGAGCGCCGCCTCCGGATTGATCAGACCGTGGCCGAAGACGGGGTCGTCGCCGCCCGCGCCGAGGTCGGTCGCGGTCGACTCCATGATCTGCTTCACCCGTGCGGCCGAGAGGCCGGGGCTCGCGGCGATGATCAGCGCGGCCTCCGCCGAGGCGTAGGGCGTCGCCATCGACGTGCCGCTGGCGTCGGCGTACGCGGTCGGCGACGTGCCCCAGAGGGACACGATGCCGACGCCGGGCGCCGACACGTCGAGGTAGTTGCCGGTGTTGCCGAACGCGGGGTGCGAGAGGTCACTGTCGACGGCGGCCACCGCGATGGCCTCGGGGTACGCCGCGGGATACATCGGCGCGTTGCCCGAAGCGCCGTTGTTGCCGCCGGCGGCGAGCACGACGTCGCCTTTGCTGTTCGCGTATTGAATGGCCTGCTCGATGCCGGCCGACTTGCCGCCGCCGAGACTCAGGTTGATGACCCGGGCGCCGTGGTCGGCCGCCCAGATGACGCCCTCGGCCACGTTCGACGCGTCACCGCCGCCATTCGCGTCGAGCACGCGAACCGGCAGGATGCGCACGCCGGGCGCGGCGCCGACGATGCCGAGGCCATTGTCGACATGCGCGGCGATGATCCCCGCGACGTGAGTGCCGTGACCGTTCGGGTCGGTGCGGCCGTCGCCGCCGGGATCGATGTAGTCCTTGCCCGGCAGCACCGATCCGGCGAGGTCCTGGTGCGCGGCTTCCACGCCCGAGTCGACGATCGCGACCTTCACGCCCGCGCCCCGCGACACGCCCCACGCCGCCTCGAACGACGTCTTGTCGAGCGCCCACTGCTGCGGCCGCATCGGGTCGTTCTCCGAGCCCGCAACTTCGAGCGCGTGGACGGTCTCGTCGCCCTGCACGCTCAGCACGCGCAGGCCGGGTGTGGCGGTCGCCGGCCGCGCCGCGAGCTCGTCGGCCGCTCGCCCGGTGAAGACCTGCAGGTGACCGTCGGTGGTCTGCGCCACGACCCACGGATGATCGGGAATCGGCACATTCGGGCTCGCGGCCCGGGCCGGACCGGTGGCCGCGAAGACGGTCACGGCGGCCAGGCCGAGCGTGGCCACGATTCGCGCGCTCCGCGCGCAGATCGCCTGGTTCTTCCCGCCTCCCGAACGCATAGTGTGATGTCGGCACGGAAAGTGACCGACTCAAGGGCCCAAAGCCCTCGATATCACACTCTGTGGTCACTTCCTTCGGCGGGAGCCGGCACCGCATCGTCGTAGCGGCTCTCGACCTCCGCCAAACGCTCCGCCACCAGGACCGCCAGCTCGTCGAAGTCGGTGGCCGACAGGCCGAGCTCACCCATTGCCCGGGCGAACGCCTCCACGTCGGGGCCGTCTCCGAGCGAGTTGTCGGCCACGCCGGCGCCCACCGCCTTGGCGAGCACGTCGGCCAGGTACACCGCGTGCACCAGCGTGTCGCCGTCGGTTCCCGGCCGGCCGTGCTCTCGGATCCCCCGCACGAGACTCTCGGGAAGCGACCACGAACGAGCGATCTGCGCGCCGAGCTCGGCGTGATCGGTGCCCAGCACGTCGGCCTCGGCCTGCATCGGCGTGAGCCCGCGGTGTTCCGCCTCGCGCAGTGCCGCGAGTACCGGGGGCGCGAGGAACCGGGCCAAGACGAGCTTGCCGACGTCGTGCAGGAGCGCGGCCGTCGCGGCCTCGGGCGGCGGACGGTGCACCGCGCGCGGCGCCATGAGCTCGGCGGCAAGTGATGCCGCCACCGAGTGGCGCCACAGCTCCCCTTCACCCAGCCCGTACTCGGGCAACGAGTCGTCGAGGCGGCTGCGGACGTTCCGGCCCAGGGTCATGGCGAGAACCGGGCTCGCGCCGAGGCGGATCACCGCGTCGCGCACCGTCGTGATCTCGACCCGACTCGCGCTCCACGACGAGTTCGCCGACCGCAGGAGCGACGCGGTGAGGGCCTCGTCGAACCGGACGATCTCCACGACTTCGCCCAGCTCCGGCGATCCTGCGCACACCAGCGCCGCGAGGCGGGTGGCGCTCGGAGAGAGCGGCTCCAGCCGAGATGCCGACCGAGCCAGCTCGTCGAGGTCGATCACAGACCTCTGATCGGCAGGTGTCCGCGTTCCTCCAGCCTTCACCGGACAACTTGTCCGGAGCAAGCTGATACCTACACGGAGCTCACCGGAGGAGCGACGCGACGAGGCCGGCCTGGCCCAGGTGGTAGGTGACCATGATCAGCACACTCGCCGCCGCGAACTCACCGACGAACCGGTCCCAGGCGATCATCGAGTCGGAGACGGCGAAGAGCACCGCGCCGGCCGCCGCGACCGGGTTCCCGACCGCGACGGCGGTGGCCACCATGACCCCGATCACGGTCATGTACGCCGCGACCGGGGCGACCAGCGCGTGATCTCGCTGCCGCACGGCCGGCAGGATCCGAGCCCCGAGCGATCCGATCACCACCGCGACAACTGCCGACGCGACGACGAAGGCGACGAGCCCGGGACCGTCGGCCCAGAAGCCGGCGGCGAAGCACACGTGCGCGACCAAGAACGCCGCCAGCCCGCCCACGAACTGCTCCCGCGGCAGCATGAGCAACACGTCACCGGCGAGCGAGCACACGAGCGCGGCCACGAACCACTCCCGGCGGGCGCCGGCTCCGGTCGCCGGATGCACGGCGATCGCGACGACCACGAGCGCGAGCAGCGTCGCCGGCTTGCAGAGGTACTCGAGGCGGCGGTCGTCGCGGGCGCGCGACACCCAGTCGCCGATCGCGAAGACGCCGGCGACCACGAACGCGACACCGGCCACTGGGTCCATGATCCGACACCGTGCCAGACTGGACCCATGGCTTTCCACCACGTAGCAATCGCGACCAAGGACCTCGCGGCGACGCACCGCTTCTACACCGAGGCGATGGGCTTCGAGCTCGTGAAGGTCGAAGCGGCGCCCACCCCCGAGCAGGGTTGGGCCCGGCACCTCTTCTACGACACCGGCGACGGCGAGATGTTCGCGGTCTGGGACCTCCACGTGCCGTCGCTCGAGGGCTACGGCACCGAGATCTCGACCGGCCTCGGCCTGCCGCCGTGGGTGAATCACATCGCGTTCAACTCGCCCGACCTCGACGACCTCAAGGTCCGGCTCGAGCGATGGATCGACCAGGGCCTCGAATGCGTGCGCATCGATCACGGCTGGTGCACCTCGATCTACACGAACGACCCCAACGGCGTCACGGTGGAGTTCTGCTCGTCGACGCGCGAGCTCACCGCGGCCGACCGGGCGGAGGCGTTGGAGCTCCTGCACGCCACGGAGCCGCGGCTGAACGATCCGCCCACCGACATCGAGTTCTTCACCGCGAACGCGTAGGAGCCTGAATGGATTTCGCACCCAGTGCCCGTTCCGACGAGTTGAAAGCGCGCCTCGTCGAGTTCGACAACGAGATGGTGCGACCCGCCGAGCCGGTGTACCGCGCGCAGCGCGTCGAGTCGGGCGACCCGCACTTCCCGCCGCCGGTGATGGAGGAGCTGAAGGTCGAGGCCCGCAAGCGCGACCTCTGGAACCTCTTCATGCCCGAAGGCGACCTCGGCGCCCAGCTCTCCAACGTCGACTACGCGCCGCTCTGCGAGGTCATGGGCACTTCCCCACTGCTCTCGGAAGCGACCAACTGCGCCGCGCCCGACACCGGCAACATGGAGATCCTCGCCCAGTTCGGCACGCCGCTCCAACAGGAGAAGTGGCTCACACCGCTCCTCGACGGCGAGATCCGCTCCTGCTTCGCGATGACGGAGCCGTGGGTGGCGTCGTCGGATGCCACGAACATCTCGAGCCGTATCGAACGCGACGGCGACGACTACGTGATCAACGGGCACAAGTGGTTCACGAGCGGCGCGCTCGACCCGCGCTGCAAGATCGCGGTGTTCATGGGCGTCACCGACCCGAACGCCGACGCACACCGCCGGCAGTCGATGATCCTCGTGCCGATGGACGCACCGGGTGTGACCGTCGTGCGCGGCCTGCCGGTGTTCGGGCACTCCGAAGGCGGCGGCCACGGCGAGACGCTGTGGGAGAACGTGCGCGTCCCGAAGGAGAACATCCTCGGGGAAGAGGGCGCGGGCTTTGCGATCGCGCAGGCGCGCCTCGGCCCCGGACGCGTGCACCACTGCATGCGAGCCATCGGGCTCGCCGAGCGCGCGCTCGACCTGATGTGCATACGCGCACAAACGCGCGTCGCGTTCGGCAAGCCGCTCGCCGACCAAGGAGTGGTGCGCGAGCGCATCGCCGAATCACGGATGCAGATCGAGCAGGTGCGCCTCCTCACCCTCAAAGCCGCCTGGATGATGGACACGGTCGGCAAGAAGGCCGCGCAGACCGAGATCGCGTCGATCAAGGTCGTCGCGGCCCGAGTCGCGACCGACGTGATCGACCGCGCCATCCAGCTCTTCGGCGGTGCGGGCGTGACCGACGACTGGCCGCTCGCGTCGATGTACGCGCACGCGCGCACGCTGCA
>CAZLEC010000214.1:0-7180 GCA_964558245.1 uncultured Burkholderiales bacterium
CGCGATCGATGTCGGGGTTGCCGAGCGTTCCGATAGGCTCGACGCCCGGACGCACGAGCATCTTCGATCCCATACCCGCCCCCGCGGTCACGGTGACGAGCGCCGCAGGCTCGGAGGCGTCGACCGCGGCGCGCAACGCGCCGTAGATCCTTCCGTCGACCACGCGCTCCTCGACGGACTCGACGTAGAGGTGAATGGTCCCGCCGCACGTCAACCCGACCGAGAACGCGTCCTCGTCGGAGTATCCGAACGTGATCACGCCCGGCTCGCGGTCTCCCGCGAGGATCTCGAGCGCGGCCTCCACGACCGCGCCCTCGACGCAGCCGCCGGACACCGAGCCGGCCACCTCGCTGGCCTCGTTCACGGCCATCGCCGCGCCGGCCTCGCGGGGGCTCGAGCCTTCCACACCCACGACGCGCGCGATCGCGACGCGTCGACCGGCCGCCTGCCACTTGGCGACGTCGTCGAGCACTTCCTTCATCGGACCCGCGCCTTCATCGTGAGATCACCGCTGCCAACTCCTCCATCGCGCCGAGCGAATGTCCCTCCACGAACACGTCGACGTACGGCAGCGCCGCGGCCATGCCCTGCGCGAGCGGCGCGTACCCCGGGCTGGCCTTGAGCGGGTTCACCCACACGATCTTGTACGCCACACGCGCCAGCCGGCCCATCTGCTCGGCGAGTGCCTCCGGCGCACCGCGATCCCAGCCGTCGGAGAGGATCACCACGATCGCGCCCCGTGCCATGCCGCGCACACCCCAACTGTCGTTGAACGCGCGCAGCCCGTCGCCGAGACGGGTCCCGCCGGCCCAGTCGACCACCCGGCCGGCGGCGGCCCGGACCGCGGCGTCGGGGTCGCGCGACTGCAGCTCGCGCGTCATACGGGTGAGGCGCGTGCCGAGCGCGAACGCTTCGACGCGCGTGCGACTCACCACGGCCGCGTGCACGAACCGCACGAACGCTCTCGCGTAGGGCTCCATCGAGCCGGAGACGTCGAGCAGGAGCACGAGCTGCCGAGGGCGCGTGCCCGTGGTGTGGAACGCCGGAGGCGTGACCTCCCCACCGGCCCGCAAGGAGCGCCGAATCGTGCGCCGGAGGTCGGGTGAGCCGTGCGACCGCGAGGACGGCTTCCGGCGCCTCGACGCGCGCCGCGCGCCGGTCAAACGCAGATCGGACATCAGCCGGCGGGCCTGGGCGAACTCGGCCGGCGTGTACGACGCGAAGTCGCGGTCGCGCAGCGTCTCGACCGGGCTCCAGCGCACCGTCACCGCCGGACGTACGCCCGAACCCGCAGCGTCGGCGTCGGGATCGGGCATCTCGACGTCGAAGGCCACGCTCACCGGGAGCGCCGGCTCGTCGGTGTCGTCGAGATCACCGGGGCCGTCGGGGCCCCAGAACGCGTCGAACGCACGGTCGTACGACGCGATGTCGTCGGGCCGCCGCACGAGAGTCGCGCGCCCGGCCCAATAGACGCCGCCCGCGGTCGCGAGGCCGACGCGATCGAGCGCCCGTGCGAACTCGATCGTCGAACCGACCGAGATGTCGAGACCCGACCCGCGCAGCACGCGGGCGAACGCGACGGCGACCCGATCGGGCGCGGGTCGATCGACGTGCACGGTCAGGCGCGCGCGGCCGCCGCGCGCACGAGCTCGCCGAGGCCGTGCGCGCGCACGCGCGCGTGATCCTCGTGGTACTTCAGGATCGTCCCGAGTGTGGCGTCGACCGACCGCTCGTCGAGCCGGAGCGCGCCGAGCTTCGCCAGCGACTGCGCCCAGTCGATCGTCTCCGCGACCCCGGGCGGCTTGTAGAGCTCGAGGTCGCGCAACACCTCGACCGCGGCGGCGACGTCGCGCGCGAGCGGCGGCGCCACCTCGGGCGCGCGCAGACGGATGATGGCGAGCTCGCGCTCGAAGTCGGGGTGCGGGATCCAGTGGTACAGGCACCGGCGCTTCAACGCGTCGTGCACGTCTCGAGTGCGGTTCGAGGTCAGCACCACGACGGGTGGCACCTCGGCGTGCACCGCACCGAGCTCCGGCACCGAGATCGTCCAGTCGGAGAGGAGCTCGAGCAGGAACGCCTCGAACTCGTCGTCGGCGCGGTCGACCTCGTCGATCAGCAGGATCGGAGGCGTCTCGCTCTCGTGCGCAAGCGCGCGCAGCAGCGGCCGCTTCACGAGGAACCGCGACGAGTACAACTCGTCTTCGTCGATCGCCGCACCGCTCGCCTCGAGCGCGCGGAGGTGCAGGAGCTGACGGGCATAGTCCCACTCGTAGACGGCCTGACTCGCGTCGATCCCCTCGTAGCACTGCAGCCGCACCAACTCGCCGCCGGTCCAGGCCGCCAGGACCTTCGCGACTTCGGTCTTGCCGACGCCGGCCTCGCCTTCGAGGAGCAGCGGGCGGTGCAACACCAGCGCGAGGAAGATCGAGGTGGCCAGGCCCTCGTCGGCGAGGTAGCCGTGCTCGCCCAAACCCTGTCGGACCGCGTCGGCGTGCTCGGGAACCGTCTCCATAGTCGGCCAGGCTACCGAGGGCTACCGTCTGCCCATGACCCACGATCTCGTCATCCGCGGTGGAACCATCGTCGACGGCACCGGACGCGCGGGCTACACCGGCGACGTCGCGATCGACGGCGATCGGATCGTCGAGATCGGGGAGGTCACGGGCGGCGCGCGCCGCTCCATCGACGCCGACGGCGCCGTCGTGACGCCCGGCTTCGTCGACATCCACACCCACCTCGACGCGCAGCTCGCATGGGACCCCGACGCGACGTCGTCGTGCTGGCACGGCGTCACATCGGTCGTGCTCGGCAACTGCGGCGTCACGTTCGCGCCCGTACGGCCCGACCAACGGTCGTGGCTCGCGGCCCTGATGGAGTCGGTGGAGGACATCCCCGCGGCCAGCATCCTCGAAGGGCTCGCCTGGGACTGGGAGACCTACGGCGAGTACCTGTCGGCCATCGACCGCATGCCGAAGGGCGTGAACGTCGGCGGGATGATCGGGCACTGCGCGCTGCGGCACTACACCATGGGCGAGCGCGGCCTCGACGAGGCGCCCGCCACCGACGACGACATCGCGCAGATGACGGCGCTCGTCGACGAGGCGATGGGGGCCGGCGCGCTCGGCTTCTCGACGTCCCGCACGCTGCTCCACCGCGTTCCCGACGGGAGGTTCGTGCCCGGAACGTGGGCCGACGAGCGCGAGCTGCTCGCAATCGCCGACGTGCTGGGCGCGCACCGGAAGGGCGTGTACGAAGTCGCGCCCCGCTTCGAACGGCCCGGCGCGAACTACGAGGGGACGCGCGCCGAGATGCACTGGATGGCGGAGATCAATCGCCGCACCGGACGCCCGGTAACGTTCGGACTGGCGCAGAGCAACGCGGGCCCCGACCTGTTCCGCGTGATCCTCGACCTGGTCGACGAGGAGGCCGCGGCCGGCGGCGAGCTCCATCCGCAAACCACCGCCCGCGGGATCGGCCTGTTGTTCGGTTTGCAGCACCGCACCTTCTTCGACCGCTCGGAGGCGTGGGGTGCGCTCCAGCCGCTGTCACTCGAGGCGCGTCTCGCCGCGCTCGAGTCGCCCGACCGCCGCGCCGAGCTGATGCGGGCCGCGGAGGCGAACACTCCCCCGCTCGACTGGCGCGGTGTGTACGTGCTCACCCGCGACGACGTCGATTACTCGGCCGACCCGGCCACGTCGCTCGCGGCGCACGCCGAGCGGGCGGGAGAGACGATCGCCGAGGCGTTCGTGCGGCTCTCGGTCGAGACGCGCGGCCGCGCCCTGTTCAACTACCCGTTCCTCAACCAGCGGATGGACGCCGTCGAGGAGCTCCTCGACCACCCGCGGGTCCTGATCGGCCTCGGCGACTCCGGCGCGCACGTCGGCCTCATCATGGACGCGTCGCTCCCGACCTGGTTTCTCCTGCACTGGGTACGCGATCGGGGGAAGTACACGATCGAGGACGCGATCCGGCGCCTCACCTCCGACAACGCCGCGTTGTTCGGCATCGCCGACCGGGGCGTGCTCCGCGCGGGCGCGCACGCCGACGTGAACGTCATCGATGTTGCCGCCCTGGCGCTCGAGGTGCCCGAGCTCGTGCACGACTTCCCGACCGGAGCGGGGAGATACGTGCAACGGTCACTCGGTTACACGTCGACCATCGTCAACGGCGAGGTGTTCGTCGATCACGGTACGCCGACGGGAACGCACGCGGGCAGCACCCTTCGATCCTGACGGGTGCACTCCGCCGTGATCGGCGACAGAGCGCGTTCGCGGGCCCGGGACCCCCGCTAGCATCTCGCGAATCCTGCGGACTCTCCGGTGCGGGAGCGCTCATGATCGGCTCGCGTACATCATTGACCCGCCACTGACTCGTGCAAACGCGCCCTGCGGCATCCTCACCTGACCAGCGCGCTTCGACACTCGGATACCTTCCGGGTCTCGACGGCCTCCGGGCGATCTCGGTGCTCGCGGTGCTCGCGTTCCACCACTACTTCATCGGCGGGCACGAGCAGGGATTCGCGCCCGGTGGGTTCCTCGGCGTCGAAGTGTTCTTCGTCGTCAGCGGCTACCTGATCACGTCGCTGCTGCTCGCCGAGCGCCGCGCGACCGGCAGCGTGTCACTCAAGCGCTTCTGGACCCGCCGGGCCCGGCGTCTGCTCCCGGCGCTCTTCGCGCTCCTTGCCGTCGTGGTGTTGTACGCGCTGTTGTTCCTGCCCGACGCGATCGGCAAGCTCAAGGCCGACTCGATCGCGGCCTTGAGCTACACGAGCAACTGGTGGTTGGTCATCTCGCACCAGTCGTACGCGGCGGAGGCCGGCCGGCCCGCGCTGCTCAAGCATCTGTGGTCACTCGCGATCGAGGAGCAGTTCTACCTCTTGTGGCCGCCGCTGCTGATGCTCGGACTGAGCAAGCTCGGGCGCAAGCGCACGCTCAACACCATGTTGGTCGTCGCGCTCGCGTCGAGCGTGCTGATGGCCGTGCTCGCGAGCGGCAGCATCAACGCGGCCTATTACTCGACCACCAGTCGCCTCTCGGGCCTCCTCCTCGGATCCGCCATGGCGTTCTTCTTCGCGCCGTATCAAATCCGCGGCCGACCCGGACGCGGCGTGCGAGCCGCGCTCGACGCGGCCGGCGTGCTCGGTCTGCTCGTGTTGCTCTGGACGTTCGCGCACTTCACGTTCCCCGTCTCGACGGGCGGCGACGTCAGCGTCTTCCGCGGCGGGTTCCTGCTCGTCGACCTCGCGACGCTCCTCGTGATCGCCGCGGTCGTGCACCCGCGTTCGGACCTCGGGCCGATCCTCGGGTGCCGTCCGTTGCGGTGGGTCGGCGTGCGGTCGTACAGCCTCTACCTCTGGCACTACCCGATCTTCTGCGTGACCCGCCCGGGAATCGACGTGCCGCTCCACGGCTGGCCCGACCTCGCGTTGCGTCTCGTGCTCTCGCTGGGAGCGGCCGAGCTCTCGTACCGCTACGTCGAGACGCCGATCCGGGGCGGCGCGATCGGCCGTTACCTCGCCGGCATACGCACCGCGAACGGCGCGAATCGCAAGCGGGCGGCGCGGCGGGGCGCGTTGGTGGCGCTCACGTCGATGCTCACCGTCGTCGGCCTGGGTGCGAGCCTCGCGATCGCCCAGGGGCAGACGCCGCAGATCCCCGGCGCGAGCTCCGCGAATGCGCAAGACCCGGGCGGCACCGCCAACGCCCAGACGTTCGCGCGCCTCCGCGCACACAGCCAGGTGCGGCCGAGGCTGCCCGGCGGTACCGGTGGCTCGGGCCGAGTCGGCGGCTCGGGGGGAACCGGCGCCGCGGGACGCGGCGGCACCGGCGGCACGGGGGGAACCGGCGCGACGCTCCCGGCCACCACCATCCCCCCGACCAGCGACGCGTTGTCGCACGAGATTCTCGCGATCGGCGACTCCGTGATGCTGGGCGCCGAGCAGTCGCTGCAGTACTACATCCCGGGAATCTTCGTCGACGCGAAGGTGAGCCGGCAGTTCTGGCAGGCCACCGTCGTGCTCCAGCAGTACAAGAACGCGGGGCTGTTGCCGCCGACGATCATCGTGCACATGGGTACCAACGGCGCGTTCAGCGATACGGATTTCGACCAGATGATGGCCGTGATCGGAAAACGCCGGGTGTTCTTCATCAACGCGAAGGAGCCGCGTTACTGGGAGTCGGAGGTGAACGTGCGGTTGACCGCCGACGTGCGGAAGTACCCGAACGCGCACCTGATCGACTGGCACGACTTCTCGAGTCCGCACCCCAACTGGTTCGTGAGCGACCAGATCCATCTCACCGGCGCCGGCGCCGAGGGCTACGCGTTCCTCATCCGGCGGCACTTGGCGCTGCAACGCTGACCCACGCGTTGGCGCGCGCCGGCCCGCTCAGCGGTGGAACAGCCAGTCGATGAGTTGGAGCGCGCGGTACCCGAGGTAGAGCGCCAACGCGCTCCCGAGGAGCTTCAGGTGCCAGGGCACCGCGGGTGCGGGTTCGTCGGCCGAGCGGGTCATGCCGGGAATGAGACCGCGCTCGACGGGCTGGCCGCAGCGGGGGCAGTTGCCGTCGGGGGTGACCGTCGGTGGAGTGAGGAACTTGTTGCAGTGCACACACCAGGCCACGGCTCCATCAGAGCAGGTCGGGACGCGCCCCTTCCGATCCCGGCGGAAGTAGTAGACAAAACGGCACCCTGAGCCCGGAGAGGTGCCGTGGACATCGATGATCCGAAGGCGTCGGCGGACGAGGACACCCGCCTCAGCCGGCGCTCGGTCCTGAAGGGCCTCGGCGCGCTCGCGGCCGGGACCGCGCTCGCGGCGTGCTCGTCGAGCTCGAAGACCGCGACACCGCCCACGACGTCGTCGACGCTCCCCCGGTCGACTTCGACCACGACTCCGCCGATCCGCAAGCCCGGCTCGCTGCCGAACCCGTCGCTCCCGGTCGGCACCGACACGATGCCGCAGATCGAGCACATCGTCGTGATGATGATGGAGAACCACTCGTACGACGACCACTTCGGGATGCTGAAACGCGGCGACGGGTTCAAGCTCGGCGCCGACGGGCTGCCGATCGACGCGAACCTCTACACCGAGCCCGGCAAGCTCCTGAAGGCCTTCCACATGCCTTCCACGTGCCAGTTCCCGGCCGTACCCAGTCAGGCGTGGCCGGCCACCCACATCGCGTTC
>CAZLEC010000215.1:0-7179 GCA_964558245.1 uncultured Burkholderiales bacterium
CGTGTTCTTCGGATCGGGCGCGGAGAACATCCTCATCGCGTTCCAGATCACGTTCACTGGCGCGTTGGTGTTCGGGCTCTCCCAGCTCCTGCTCGCCGACCACGACGGTCCGATCGACCGGCGCGACTGGGCCGGGTTGCTCGCGGGCTTCTGCGGTCTCGCCTGCTCGGGCGTTGCCCTCACGATGACGGTGGTCGTCGCGCTGGCGGTTCTCCTGCGCCGCGGCCGGCGGGGTTGGCGCGTCGCGCTGTTCCACGCGGCGCCGCTCGCGGTTGCGTACGCCCTCTGGTCGAAGCTCGCGCCCAAGGGCCAGAACGCCGAGAACTACCGGAGCCACTCGCCGGCGCAGATACTGCGATTCGTGGCCGTCGGCATCGAAGCTGCGTTCGCGCGGCTCGGTCAGGTGCCGGGCATCGGCATCGCGCTCGGGCTCGTGCTCGGGGCCGGGCTGGTCGTGCTCTTCCGCGCCCGTACGACGCGGTGGCCGTTGGGAGAGCTCGCGGCCCCGATCGCGCTGCTCGTCGGCGGCATCGTGTTCTTGATCGTCACCGGCGTCGCGCGCGCCGGGCAGGGCGGGCTCCTGGTGCTCGCCACCGGGACCGGACCCGAACGGGCCCGCGACAGCCGCTACGTGTACCTGATCGCGGCGATGGCGCTGCCGGCGCTCGCGCTCGGTGTCGACGCGCTGGCCCGGAGATGGAAGCAACTCACGGTTCCGGCGGTCGCGCTGCTCCTCGTCGGGCTTCCCGGCAACATCTATCAACTCGCGACACCGTCGTCGAGGGCGGCCAAGAACGCGCCGTTGGTCTGGAGATTGCCGCCGTTCGGCAACGCGGCCGCGACGCGCGAGCAGATCCTGGCGATACCACATCTGCCGTTCGCCGATCAGCTCGCCGGCTCCGACGTCCCGGTGCCGATCCCGCGGTTGGTGCCGGAGGGTCTCACCTTCGGATGGTTGCTCGGCGGCGCCGCATCCGGGAAGATCCCCGGGCCGGGAACGCTGAATCCGTTCTTTACCTCGACCTACGTGCGCGAGTCGTTCCTGGCCTCCGCGCCGGCCCCGAATGCGCCGCACTGCGCGCCCGCACCCGCCGCGTCGATCCTCGTACTGCAGCGCGGTCGGAAGCTGACCGTCGAGCGCGGCAACGTGGTCGTTCGCTACGCGCCGTTCGGAGGCACGCCTTCGTTCCCGGTGACGATTCGACCCTCGACCGTCGTCGCGTTGGCCGGCCCGCTCCGCCTCCGCATCGTCCCGCTCGGTCCCGGAGTGATGCTCTGCGAGTAAGCAGATGAAAGCGCCCGGGCTAGCATCGAGGGCCATGGCGAGGGGCGAGTCGTCGGAGGTGTTCGACGGCGTGCACGTGCCGCGGCGAGCTCGCCGGCTCTTCCTGGCGGTCGCGTTGTTGACGCTCGCGGTGTATCTCGTGTCGGCGCGGGGCCTGCCCCAGACGCTCGACGAGCAGATCGTCTACGACACCACGGCTTCGCTCGTTCACGGGAAACCGGCGTTGGCGCCGACATCAGAGAGCGCGGCCTTCTTGACGAAGTTTCCCGGGCTCTCGGTGAAGCGATCCGACGGCCGCCGCGCGGGTATCTACGGCATCGGCACGTCGGCGGTCGGTGCGCCGCTCTACGTCGTCGGCAAGTTGGTCTCGGAGGTGACACCATCCGCGAAGCGCGCACGGGTGTTGGTGACCGCGACCATGTTCACCGACGCGGTGATCACCGCGACCACGGTGTTCATGCTCATGTTGTTGTGCCTCCTGCTCGGTGCGCCACCGATCGGCGCGGTGCTCATCGGGTTGTCGTTCGGTCTCGGCAGCTACGCGTATCCGCACGCACTCACTCTGTTCACCGAGCCGGGCACCGCGCTGTGCCTGATCACGGCGGTGTTCTTCGCCGTGCGCGCGTCGCGCGGCGGCGCCCGCGCCGACCTCGTCGCGTGCGGCGCGAGTGGCGGGGCCGCGTTGCTGTTCCGGGTGTCGGCCGCGCTGTTCCTGCCGGTGATCGGCGTGTGGCTCCTCGTCGCAGCGTGGCGATCGACCGGCGGCTCGGCAACGGCGCTCCGACGCGTCGACCTCGCGCGTGCGTTCGAGTTCGGCGCCTGGTTCACGGCCGGCGCGGCCGGCCCGCTGTTGCTGATGCTCGTCGTGAATTGGTGGCGCTACGGCAGCGTCTCCAACTTCGGCTACGCGCTGGGCACGGCCACCGATCAGTCGTACCCGATCGTGCGCGGTGTGGTGAACCAGTGGTTCAGCTCCGGCAAGAGCGTGTTCCTGTTCGCACCGATCGCAGTGGTCGTGGTACTCGGCCTGTGGCGCGCGGTCCGGAAGATGCCGATGGAGATCGTCCTGCTGGGCGGTCTCGTGCTCGTGAACACGCTGTTCTTCGCGCGCGTGCAGTTCTGGTCGGGTGACTGGGCCTGGGGGCCGCGCTACCTCCAGATCGTGATTCCGTGCCTGGCCGCGATGGCGGCCCCGCTCATGAACGTACGAGGATGGCGACGCGCGCTCGTCGGGCTGAGCGTGCTGGGCTTCGTGTTCGCGGCCTTGCCCGCGGTGCTGGTGCGGTTCACGCTGGTGTTCTACGCCGCGTTCAAGGTGATGCCGCCGCCGACCGCGCTCGGGCCCCCGGTGTGGGATCACAGCTACTACGCGCTCGTCTGGCACACGCGGCACTGGCAGCAGATCGGGTATCAGCTGCGGTTGCTGCCGCACGCGTTGAGCAATTCGTTCGATCACGTCACCAGCCCGTTGGGCCCGGCGCCGGTCACCGCGTTCTTGTCGGGCCCGAAGGCGCCGCGTCTCGAGTTCTGGTGGTTGCGCGCGCGTGACCTCGGAACGACTGCGGTGTTGGTGTTCGCGCTCTTCCCGATCGCGGCGACGGTCGCCGGTGTCCGCACGCTCAACCGCTCTTTCGAGTCGGCGCCGGCAACTCGGTCGGAGGGTTGATCGAGGCCGTATTTCCCTGGTCCGAACGACTCATTCGGGCCCTTCGCGAGCCGCTCGACCTGTGTACTTTGCGTCGTCGGACGACTACGATTTGTGTCCAATGGGGAACTTGGCCGCAATGGGCAACTTGGCCGAGATGGCGGCGGGGGAGGCCCAACCGCGCGCCGAAGGCCTCGAGCTCACGATCGTCCTGCCCTGCTTGAACGAGGCCGAGACGGTCGGCACTTGTGTCGCGAAGGCCGTGAAGTGGCTGCGGGAATCGGGCGTGGCCGGAGAAGTGATCGTCGCCGACAACGGCAGCACCGACGACTCACCCGAGCTCGCGCGCGAGGCCGGGGCGCGGGTCGTGACGGTGCGGCGCAAGGGATACGGCAACGCGTTGCTCCGCGGCATCCGCGCTTCGCGCAGCACCTACGTGCTGATGGCCGACGCCGACGACAGCTACGACCTCGAGAACCTGTCGCCGTTCCTCGAGCAACTCCGCGCCGGTTGCGATCTCGTGATGGGCAACCGGTTCGCGGGCGGGATCGAGCAAGGTGCGATGCCCTGGCTGCACCGTCGCATCGGGAACCCGGTGCTCTCCGGTATCGGCCGCCTGTTCTACCGCACACCCGTGCGCGACTTTCACTGCGGGATCCGTGCGTTCCGTAAGGACGCGATCGTCGATCTCGGTTTGCGCGCGGCCGGGATGGAGTTCGCGAGCGAGATGATCGTGAAGGCGAGCCTGGCGGATCTGCGCATGAGCGAGGTGCCCACCACGCTGCGGCCCGACGGTCGTTCCCGGGCGCCGCACCTGCGCAGCTTCCGAGACGGCTGGCGTCACCTGCGGTTCCTGCTCCTGTTCTGCCCCAACTGGCTCTTCGTCGTGCCGGGCCTCGTGCTCCTGGCCGTCGGCGCGATCGGCACCGCCGCGCTCACGTTCGGTCACATCGGCGGCCTCGACATCGCCGGTCTCCTGTACGCGGCGTCGCTGATCATCGTCGGGTACCAGGCGCTGTGGTTCGGCCTGTTGATGCAGACGTACGCGGAGAGTCGCGGCATCCTCCCCGAAGGCACGCGCATGCGCAGGATCCGGCGGCTGCTCACACTCGAGCGGGGCCTGATCCTCGGTGCCGCGCTCCTGCTCGTCGGCGCGCTCGTCGCGGTCATCTCGGTGCTCCGCTGGCGCTCCGCGCACTTCGGCGCGTTGAACCCCGCGCAGAACGTGCGGGTCATCACTCCGGCGATCCTCGGGCTCGTGCTCGGATCCCAGACCATCCTCGGGAGCTTCTCGATCGGTGTGCTGGCGATCCGCACCGCGGCCCCCGACGACCCGTCCCCGCAACGCGCGGCGGCCCCGGCACGAAGCGGGAGCTGACTGGCTACATGCGCGTCCTGACGGCGGCGCACTACTGGCCGCCGCACGTGGGTGGGGTCGAGTTCGAGGCGCGCGAGCAATCTCGGCGACTCGTCGCGCGCGGCCACGACGTCACGGTGGTCTCGTCGCGCATCGCCGACGACCGGGCGCTCTCGTTCGACGACGGCTTCCCCGTGCACAAGGTCGCGGCGACCAACCTGCTCGAAGACCGGCTCCGCTTGCCGTACCCGGTGTACTCGCCGAAGCTGTTCTCGGTGATGTCGCGCCTCGCGCGCGACGCCGACGTCGTGCTCGCGCACACGCACACCTTCATGAGCACGATCGCCGCCGCGCGCGCGGCCCGTCGCCAGGGGAAGCCCTTCGTCCTGGTCCAGAACAACCCCTACATCGAGTACCGGTTCCCGCTCGACATCGTGCAGCGAGCGGCCGACGCGTCGATCGGCCGGTACACGATCGGCGCCGCCGACCAGTTGGTCGCGATCAGCGAGTTCACCGCGCAGTATCTCGGCCGCCTCTCGCCGCAGCGGCCGGCCACGGTGATGCACCTCGGTACCGACGTCGAGCGGTTCTCACCCGTCGACCGCGCTGCGCGCGCCGACATTCGCCGGCGACTCGGCCTGCCGGTCGACGCGTTCGTCGCGTTCACTGTGCGGCGGCTCTTCTTCCGCAACGGTCTCGACACGCTGCTCGACGCGGCCGCCGCGCTGCGTGATCGCAGCCCCGTGCACGTCGTGATCGGTGGATCGGGGCCCGAGCGGGCCGAGATCGAGCGGCGCATCCGGGAGGATCGGCTGGATCGCGTGCACGTCGTGGGGTTCATCCCCGACGCGGACCTTCCGGACTACTTCCGTGCGGCCGACGTGTTCGTGCTCCCGACGCGGACCGCCGAGGGATTCGGGCTCGTGCTGATGGAAGCAGCCGCGGCCGGAATCCCGTCGATCGCGACCGATTCCGGTGCACCGCGCGAGATCGTCGACGACGGCGTGACCGGGCTGTTGGTCCGGCCGGGCGCGCCCGCGGAGCTCGCGGCGGCGATCGGGCGCGTGCACGACTCCCCGGAGCTCCTCGGGTCGATGGGACGCGCCGCGCTCGCGAAGTCGGCGGAGTTCACCTGGGACCGGTCGATCGACCGGCTCGAATGCATCCTCGCGGAAGCGATCGCGCGAGGCCCGCGCCCGCGATGAGCTCCGGGCCCGCAGTCGTGGACGCGCGTTGGCTCGGCATCGGTGGGCCCGGACGCGTCGCCGAACACCTCCTCCAAGGGCTCCACGAGCTCGAGCCGCCGGGCGACTGGGTGGTGTGGGGGCCCGACGCGGTCGACGCGCACCTCTGGCCCCACGCGCGACGCGTGCCGAACCGTCACCATCCGAAGGCGCTGTACAGCCAACGCGAGTTTCCCGGGCCGCGGTCGGAGCACGCTCGCGTTGCGTTCTACGCACATCACCTCCGCCCGGGCTGGAAGCTCGCGCCGGTCGAGGTCACGACGGTGCACGACACCATCCCGTTCCGCTATCCGCCGTCGCGCGCGCTGGCCCCGCTCATGCGCGCGTACATCGCCTGGATGGCGCGCCACTCGACCCTCGTCGTCACCGACTCCGAGTTCTCCAAGCAGAGCCTGCAGGACGATCTCGGGCTCGATCCCGACCGCATCGTCGTGCTGGCACTCGCGATCGACCACGAGTCGGCAGATCGCGTGCGCGGACTGCGCGCGAGCGAGGCGCACGTCGACCGCGTGCTGTTCGTCGGGCGCGACTCGCCGCACAAGAACCTCGATCGACTCGTGCTCGGCTTCGGGGCGAGCGAGTTCGCCGCCCAGGGCGCGGTGCTCACGCTCGCCGGTGTCGACGGTTCGGCGGTCGGGCGGCTGCACGCGCTCGCCGCGCAACACCGCGTGCGCGTCGAGCTGCCCGGCGTCGTCTCCCAGGCCGAGCTCGAGCGGCTCCTGGCCACCACCACGCTCCTCGCGCAGCCGTCGCTCGAGGAGGGCTTCGGCCTGCCGGTCGCCGAAGCACTCGCCGCGGGGGTACCGGTCGCGATCAGCACCGCGCCCGCGCTGCTCGAGATCACGCGCGGCGTGCCGGTCGAGTCGTTCGATCCGCTCGACGTGGAGGCCATCGCCGCCGCGATCGACCACGTGGCGGCCGCGCCCGGCCTGGTACCGCCGTCGAGCTGGCCGCGTCCGGTCGACTTCGCCCGCTCGGTGCTGGCCGCGATGGACCGGGCCGAGTCGCTCGGCCGGTGACCGTGTTCGCGGGCCGGAAGTGCAGAGATGCGCCGGAACCGGGTGGCAGCCGGTACCGTCTCAGCATCGTGAGGGCGGTCGCGTGCGTGTTCGTGTTGCTGTTGGTCGGCTGTGCCGGGAGCTCCGGCGCGCCGCGAGCCGGCTCGGCCGCTCCGATCGACCCGCTCCCCACCGGCGCGCCCGTCATTCAGAACAGCCAGGAGACCTGCACGCAGGTCGACCTCACCGGGCCCCCGCTGGCGATGCCCAAGCCGAAACCGGTCACCGCTTCGATCGTCATCAAGACCGGGATCGTCGCCCGCCTCGACCCGGCTCCGGGCGCCGTCGCGCCGTTCAGTGCCGACGACGCCTGGAAGAAGTTCGCCCACGACACGCCGTTGCACGCTCGCACCGGCGAGCTGCTGCTGGGCGTCTTCAGCGCCTACATCCCGTTCGGCCCGTCGGGACCCCACAACGTCCGGGCCCTCAGCTGGATCCTGCGCCTCCACCATCTGGCGTACGCGCTCCCGGCGGCGAAGCCGGCCCAGAACGGTTCGGGGCCGTCGACCCCGCAGGCCGTGTGCGAGTACGTCGATGCGGTGCTCGTCGTCGACGCGACCACGGGCGCGACCGTGGTGTACAGCTACTAG
>CAZLEC010000216.1:0-7165 GCA_964558245.1 uncultured Burkholderiales bacterium
GCTCTTTCGGCACGACGCCGTTACCGACCTACGAGCAGCCAAGTTGATGACGCGTGGTCATCGATGTCACCGTGTCCGGGTCCACCGTGTCCGGCGTCTCGGGTCGCGGCTCACACGACGCCGACGGCTGACGGCCGACGCCGTGTCCGGCATCGCCGATGCATCGGTGTGATCAGAAAATTCTCAAGTTATTTGTCGCGCGCGCGGGGTCGAGCGCGCTATTACCGGGCATGGGAACAACAACGAACGGGTCCACCGAACAACGAAAGCGAGCGGACCAGCGCGGGCAGCAGGTGCTGCTGCTCACGATGAGCGAAGCCGCGCGAGTGTTGTCGATCGGGCGAACGACGATGTACGAGCTCGTCGGAGCCGGGGATATCGAGGTCGTACACATCGGCCGTTGCGCCCGCGTGCCGGTCGCCGCCCTCCAGGTGTTCGTCGAGCGGCGACGCCGCCCCGGGACTACCGTTCGCTCGACAACGAGTGCGGCCCGGGCCAAGCAGCAACTTGACCCGGGCCAGCCGACCAACCTGAGGTAACAGGAGGCCGACATCATGAGCGTGAACCGACGCGCGACCAAGCGCGGGACCCGCTGGGACGTTCGCTTACGCCGACCCGACGGCAGCTCCTACAAGCGGACCTTTCGCACACGGCGCGAGGCCGACGCGTTCGAGGCGCGGGAACTTGCCGACCGGAGTCGAGGAACGTGGCACGACCCGACGCGCGCCATGGTCCCGTTCAAGGACTGGGCCGAGCAATGGCTCGCAAACAGCGCTGGCAAGCGACCGAGGACGCTCGTCTGGTATCTAGACGTCATCAACTTGCACCTTGTGCCGGCGCTCGGCGATCGGCCGCTCGGCTCGATCACGCCGCTCGACGTCCAGCAGCTCATGAATGACCTTGGTGCGCGCGTCGCGCCGACCACGACCCGGGGCTACTACGCAACGTTGCGCGCCATCCTCAACGGCGCGCTCAACGCCGATCTCATCGGACGCTCGCCCTGCCGCGGGATCAAACTCCCGAAGGGAACCGCCAAAATCCGGCGCATCGCAGAACCGACCGACGTGCATAGACTCTCCGATGCCATCGGCGACGACTACCGGGCCATGGCCCTGCTCGCAGCCGAGTTGGGCCTCAGGTGGGGCGAATGTGCCGGCCTGCAGGTCGCCGACGTCGAGATGCTGAGCCGAACCGTCACGATTCGCCGCAACCTCGGTGAGGTGAAGGGGGTCGTGATCATCGGTGAACCGAAGACCGCCGCGGGTTGTCGAACGATCGCGGCCTCCAAGCCCCTCATCGCCGAGCTGGCCGAACACATGAGCCGGCGCGGCCTTACGGCCGAGCAGGCCGACGCGTGGCTCTTCGCCGCGCCGCAGGGTGGTCCTCTGCGGTACTCGCTCTTCCGTTCCCGCGTCTGGACGCCGGCAGTCACCAAGGCTGACCTCGGCGGGCTGACCTTCCACTGCCTCCGCCACTCGGCCGCGACCGCGTGGGTCGCCGCCGGTGTCGATGTCCGGACCGCACAGCATCGTCTCGGCCACTCGACCGGGCGGCTCGTCCTCGACCTCTACGCGCACGTCGCGACTGACGCCGACCGTGCCGCTGCCGATCTCATGGCGGAGAGATTGTTTGCTCGGCCGGACGACGCCGAAGCACGCTCCGCGCCATAGACGCGCCATGGTCTGTTTCGATCGCCGACTCATTCGCGCCTCACATGCAGTGCGACCTGCGACTTCGCGAGAGCCGGGTATCGGAATCGAACCGATGACCTGCTGATTACAAGTCAGCTGCTCTGCCAACTGAGCTAACCCGGCGCAGGACGGCGCGGGTTCCGGTGCGCAACGCGCCGCCGCCGTCCTTGTTGGGAAATAGTACGTCGGTGGCGACGCGGTTCGGCAGTTTCGGCGTGACATAGCGTGCCCGGCCGTGGCTGATCCCGTTCGGCTCGCGAGCTCCGTCGTCGAATCGCTCGACCGGCGTGACACAGTCGCTCTTCATGCGCTCGTGCCGAAGCGTTTCTGGGGTTGGCTGGACACCTACCTCCACGAGGCAGACGGCTGGCAGGCGATCACGCAGCTGGCGGGCGAACCTCGACGGTTGACCGGGGCGCGACTCCTGGACGCGAACATGGCCCGCCTCACACTCGTTGGTCCGAACGGCACGGCGTTCGTCACTGTCACGTTCGACGAGCACGACATGGTCAAGGGCTTCGCGTTGGATGCGGAGGAATTCGAAGGCATCGGCACGATCGTCGTCACCTGCCCCGATGAGCGCACAGCTGAGCTCCGGGCCTTTTATGCCGCGCTCGTCGGTGAGGAGCCACGACGGCGCCCGCGGCTGCACTTCGGGGAGGGCAACGACTACCGGCCCCCACGTTGGCCCGACCCTGAGTACCCCCAGCAGATGCATCTCGACCTCCACGTTCGCGATCTGAACGCCTCGCACCGGCTCGTGGTCGAGCAAGGAGCGACGCTGCTGGCCGACCGCGACTCGCACCGTACCTACGCCGATCCGATCGGCCATCCGTTCTGTCTCTCTCCCGGCGACGCGGACGCACTGTGGCGGGTGGTCATCGACTGCGACGACGCCACCGAGATGTCGGCGTTCTACGCGGAGCTCCTTCGCGGCGACCCGGTGCCCGAGCTCGCGTTCCAAGAAGTCTCCCCGTACTTCGCGCCGCGCTGGCCCGACCCCGCGTTCCCCGCCCAGATGCATTTCGACGTCAAGGTCAGTGACCGCACGAACGTGCAGGAACGGATCGAGCGGCTGGGCTCGGTCCGTCTACCGCCTCGAGGTGGAAGCTGCCCCGTCTACGCAGATCCGGCCGGTCATCCGTTCTGCCTCTGTTTGCACGGCGAGTAGCACGTAGCGCCGTCAGGATCGCATCGCGGCGCGTCGTCGTGCGATCTCGTGACACGCGAGCGCGGCTGCGGCCGCGACGTTGAGCGACGCGATCGCCCCGCGCATCGGGATCGATACGAGCACGTCGCACCGAGCGCTCGTCAAACGGGCGAGACCCCGGCCCTCGGAGCCCAGCACGAGCACGAGCGACTGGTCGGCGAGCTCGAGATCGAAGAGCGAGCGATCGTCGGCGCCGGCGTCGAGGCCGATCGTCCAACATCCGGCACGCCGGGCCCGATCGAGCGCCGCCGGGATGCCGCCGACGAGCGCGATCGGGAGATGCTCGATCGCGCCGGCGGCGGCCTTCGCCACCACGGGCGTGATCCGCGCGCTCCGATGGCGCGGCAGGATCAGACCCGTCGCCCCGGCCGTCTCGGCTGCGCGCGCGACGGCGCCGAGATTGCGCGGATCGCTCACACCATCGAGCGCGACCACGAACGCGGCGGGCGCCTGCAGCAGCTCGTCGAGATCGACAGGACGCAAGGGCGCCGCCGTCGCGATCACGCCCTGGGGCACATCGCTGCGCGCGAGCGCGTCGATGCGCTCGGGGCTGACCATCTTCAGGACGCCACCCGCGAGCTCACGGATCTCGTCGAGGGCGGGATCGTCACGCGCCGAGCTCGACATCACAATGCTCCGCACGGGGCGCCGGCCCGCGCGCAGCAACTCGAGCACGGCCCGCCGTCCCTCCACCTGCTCACCGCCCAACGCGTCGCGCGTCGAGCGGTTGGGCGCCGGCATCAGCCCTGGCGCCAGACCGTGCCGTTGGGCGTGTCCTCGAGAACGATGCCGCGCCCCAGCAGCTCGTCGCGGATCCGGTCGGCGCCGGCCCAGTCCTTGGCCGCGCGCGCCGCGTCCCGCGCGGCGACGAGCGCCGCGACGTCGTGTTCCATCTCGGGTGCCGCGTCCGAGAGCACGAGACCGAGCGCCTCCGCGAGCGACCGGACCGTCGCGATCAGCTCGGCGGCGTCGTGCTCTCTGCCGTCGTCGAACGCGGTATTCGCCTCGCGGCGCAGCGTCTGCAAGACCGCGATCGCGGCGGGCGTATCGAAGTCGTCGTCCATCGCGGCGCGAAACTCGGCCGAGTCGCGCGCCGCGACTTCGGGCAGCTCTGCCGCGCGCGCTCGGCGCAGCAGCGCGTCGAACGACTCGACGTCTTTCTGCGCGTCGCCGAGCTCTTTCGCGCCGACTTCCATCTGGCGGCGATAGTGCGTCTTCAACACGAGCATCCGGAACGCACGCGGGTCGTAGCGGTCGAGCACGTCGGCCAAGGTCGTGAAGTTGCCGAGCGACTTCGACATCTTCTCGCCGTTGACGTTGAGCATCGCGTTGTGCACCCAGTGCCGTGCGAACACGTGACCCGCACCGAGCGCCTGGGCCAGCTCGTTCTCGTGGTGCGGGAACACGAGGTCTCGGCCGCCGCCGTGGATGTCGAACCCCTCGCCCAGGATCTCGAGCGCCATCGCCGTGCACTCGATGTGCCAACCCGGACGCCCGGGACCCCACGGCGAGTCCCAGCTGGGCTCACCCGGCTTCGACGCCTTCCACACCGCGAAGTCGACCGGACTGCGCTTGCGCTCGTCGACCTCGACGCGCGCGCCCGCGCTCTCGAGCAATTCCGCGAGCGTGCGGTGCGAGAGGCCGCCGTACTCCGGCAACGAATCGACCTGGAAGTAGACGCCCTCGCCCTCGATCACGTACGCGTGACCCTTGTCGACCAGCTCGGTGATGATCTTCTGCATCGGCGCGATCCACTCGGTCGCGCGTGGCATCTCGTCGGGCGGGAGGATGTTGAGCCGCTCGAACTGCTTCGAGAACTCGGCTTCGTACTTGCGGGCCAGCTCCGATTCGGTCGTGCGCTCGCGCTGGGCGCGGTCGATGATGTTGTCGTCGACGTCGGTGACGTTGCTGACGTACGTGACCTGGTAGCCGCACCAGAGGAGGTACCGGCGGATCGTGTCGAACGAGATCTCCTTGCGCCCGTGACCGAGGTGGGGCACGTCGTAAGGGGTCGGGCCACACACGTACATCGAGACGCAGCCCGCGCGCTTCGGCACGAAGTCGACCTTGGCGCGCGCCGCGGTGTCGTAGATCCGGAGCACGGATGGAGGCTACCCAGCGGCGACGAATCGAACGGCCGATTAGCCGCGCGAGAGCAGCGCCACGGCCCAGACCGCGATGCCCTCGGCCCGGCCGATCGCGCCGAGGCCCTCGGCTCGCTTCGGCCGCACCGACACGTGGATGCCTCGACCCATCGGCTCCTTCGCCGGCGCGAGCACGGCCGTCAACTTTGCGGCCATCTCGGCCATGTGCGGCGCGAGACGCGGAGTCTCCGCGGCGATCACGACGTCGACGTTGTCGATCCACCAGCCGGCGTCGGCGATCCGCGAGACGACCTCGCCGAGCATCGCGAACGAGTCGGCGTCGCGCAGGCTCTCGTCGGAGTCGGGGAACAACGTGCCGAGATCGGGCATGCCGGCCGGGCCCAGGAGCGCGTCGGCGACTGCGTGCGCGACGGCGTCGCCGTCGGAGTGTCCGGAGAGCCGTGGCGCGTCGGCGATCTCCACGCCGCCGAGCACCAGCGGGGGATCCGCTCCGAACGGATGCACGTCGAATCCGAGCCCGACGCGGTTCCTCACGCGCGGGCTCCGTCGAGCAGCGCCTGGGCAAGCTCGAGATCGTCGGCCAGCGTCAGCTTCAGGTTTCGGCGTTCGCCTTCGACCACCACCACGACCCCCCCACCCGCCTCCACGAGCGCGGCGTCGTCGGTTTCGACGCCGCCGGATCGGTGAACGGACCGCAACACGTCGGCGCGAAATGCCTGCGGAGTCTGCACGCCGACCAGTCCGTCGCGCGGGATCGTCTCCACGACGCGCGCACCCTTCACTCGCTTCACCGTGTCGGCCACGGGCAGCGCGGGCACTGCGCCGTCGGCGCCGTCGGCGATGGCCTGCACGACGAGCTCGAACAACCGGCGCGACGCGAGCGGTCGGGCCGCGTCGTGCACGACCACCACCTCCGCGTCGTCGGGCACGAGCGCGAGGCCCGCGCGCACAGAATCGGAGCGGGTGGCCCCCCCGACGGTGGTCAGCACACCTCCCGGCGGAGTCCAACCGGTCGCAGCGGGCAGCACGACCACCACCCCGTCGCACGACTCCCGGGCGACCCCGACCGCGCGATCGACCACGCTCGCGCCACCGAGCCGGGCGAATTGCTTGGCGGCGCCGAAGCGCGTTCCGCCGCCGGCCGCCACGACGATCGCCCAGGTCCGCACGCCCCAGTATTGCTTACTCAGACCCGCTCACTGTCGAGCCGTGCAAACAACAGGCGACCGGCCTGGGTCGGCACCACCGACGTGATCTGGAGCATCACATCGGGACCGCCGACGAGCTCGGAACCGCCGTTGACGACGACCATCGAACCGTCGTCGAGGTGACCGACCCCTTGGCCCTCTTCCTTTCCTGCACGCGTGAGCGCGACGCGCACGAAGTCGCCCGGGACGATCGCGGGCGCGAGCTCCTGGGCCAGGCGCCGGAGGTTGCAGGTCGGTACGCCCTGCAACTCTGCGTTGCGTGCCAACGGGTTGTCGTTCGTGAGCAGACGCAGCTGCAGTCGGCGCGCGAGCGCGACGAGCTTCGCATCCACTGCATCGTGCTCCACCACTTCGTCGTCGAGCACGAACACGCGGGAGACGCCTTCGCGTTCCAGCAATTCGAGCGTCTCGAGCCCGCGGCGCGCCCGGCGCCGGCGCGTGTCGTCGGACGAGTCGGCGAATCCCTGCAACTCGTCGAGCACGAACCGCGCGACCATCAGATCACCGCCGACCACACCTGCGCGCGCGAGCGCGAGCAACTGCCCGTCCATCAACACCGACGTGTCCACGAGCAGCCCGTCGCGGGCGTCGAAGGCCTGGGCGCGCACGAGCGGACGGGTCGAGAGACCGAACGACTCCAGCACCGCGACGCTCTGGTGCGACAGCACCCGGAACCCGAGCCAGCCCATGATCCAGGCGGCGAGACCGGCGATCGGCGCCGCGACACGCACGGAGAGCAACAGCGCGAACGGCAGCACGAACACGAGGGCGATCGCTCCGCCGGCGATGGCGCCGAGCGTGCCCGCGATGAACTGCGCCGGCGACTTCGTCTCCACCCGCCGCTCCACCGCACCGAGGGCCCGGTCGAGGAGGCGCCCGAAGAATCCTCCGGCGACGTACCCGAGGAGGCAGCCGAGGACGCCGCCGAGCCCGTCGGTCGGTGCTCCGAGC
>CAZLEC010000217.1:0-7163 GCA_964558245.1 uncultured Burkholderiales bacterium
CTCGCCGGCCATGAGCGAGAGCAGCGGACGACTCACCGGGCAGACCGTTCTCGTCACGGGCGGGGGCAGCGGGATCGGCCGGGCGACCTCCCAGCGGGCCGCGCGGGAGGGCGCGAGCGTGGCGGTGGTCGACCGCCATCGCGACAACGCCGAGGAGACCGCGGCCATGATCCGAGCCCGCGGCGGCACCGCGTCGGCCTATCCCTGTGACGTCGCCGACGACTCGCAGGTCACGACCACCGTGGCCGCGGCCAACCGCGAGCTCGGGCGCATCTCGGGCGTCGTCACCGCGGCCGGCATCTTCCACGGGCCCGATCTGCGCCCGGCGCACGAAGTCTCGGTCGACGACTTCATGGCCGTGCTGCGCGTCAACCTGGTAGGAACGTTTGCCGTCATCAAGCACGCACTCCCTCATCTCGTGGAGGGAGGCGGCGCGGTCGTGACGATCGCGTCGACCGCCGCGATACGCGGCCACGGGTTCGGCGCGGGATACACCGCGAGCAAGGGCGGCGTCGACGCGCTGACGCGACTGCTCGCGGTGCAGTACGGCCCGCACGGCGTCCGTGCGAACTGCATCTGCCCAGGTGGCGTCGACACGCCGATGACGGCGGGGACGTTCGCGACCCCTGAAGCGCGGGAGCGCGCGAAGCGCACGGTCCCGCTCGGGCATCACGCGCAACCCGAAGACATCGGCGACGTGGCGGTGTTCCTGCTGACCGACGACGCGCGCCATCTCACGGGCGTGACGTTGCCGGTCGAGGGCGGTGCGACGATCGCCTGAGCGCGATCGGGCGCCCCGACGACCACCCGCCAAATCGCGCGATGCGGCCTCGCGGTGAGGTCCATAACGGGACGATCCGACCGCGTGCGCGGGAATTTCTTCGGTCGGGAACGGTGCGTTGGAGCAGGGGGTTGTCGCCGTCCGTCCAAGTGACACCACGCTCCGTGGTTGCAAGAGTCGCTCTCGCGGGGCGACTTCACTAGCGTCCTCACCGCATGCCCCGGACCCGCAACGGTCGCGTCGGGCGCAGCACTGGTGTGGCGGAGCACCGGTTCGGAATGCTCCGTTGTGTCAGCCGGCTGTCGCGGACGACCCCCCTCACGCTCGCGAGCGTTGTCGCGTGTGTGCTCGCGCTCGCACTCGTCGGCGCACCGAGCGCGGTCTCCGCACAAACGGCGAGCGAATCGATCGCGCGCACCCGCGCCGCGATCGACACCGCGGCCAACCAGTGGTTCGCCGCGCAGCGCAAGGTCGCCGACCTCGACGTGCAGATCCAGACGCTGACCGCGACGATGGCGACCACCCAGGTACGCGTCGACAAGCTGCGCAAGGTCGCCGACGCCCGCGCGGTCGAGCTCTACGAGAGCAACACGCAGGCGCTCGGCGTGATGAGCGACACCCAGATGGGCGGCGATCCGCTCGAGCTCGGACGCCGCGCCGCGCTCATCGGGCAAGCCAACAGCGAAGGCCAAGCGGTGATCGACCAGCTCGAAGCGTCGCTCGCCGACCTCGACGCCCGCCGCTCCGCCCTGCACGCGGCCCGGTCGGACCAGACCAAGACCCTCCAGCTCCTCACCCACCAACGGCGGGCGCTCGACACGCTCCTCGCGTCACTCGAGCTGGGTTCGGCCCATGCCGAGGCCCGCGCCGAGCTCGCGGCCGCGCTCCGGCGCCATCAGGACCAGGCCCTCGCCGCAGCCGCGACCCGGCCGACCGTCGTGGCGCTGACCTCGGCGAGCCCGGCCGAGCCCACCACGACGTCGACCTCGACGACCGTGGCGACTCCGCCTCCCGCGCCCGCGACCGGATCCGGCGGCGCGAGCGCCGTCCACGACGAGCCGTTCCTCGTGTGCACCCGGGCGAGGGAGAGCGACGGCAACTACGGCGTCGTCAGCTCGGGTGGCACCTACTACGGCGCGTATCAGTTCGCACCCACCACCTGGAACGTGACCGCCTCGCACGTGGGCCGGCTCGACCTCGTCGGCGTGCTCCCGTCACGCGCGTCGGAGTCCGACCAGGACAACATGGCATGGGCGCTCTACCAGTGGCAGGGAAACGCTCCGTGGGGTGGTCGCTGCTAGCTCGACGGGCGCGCGCCGAGGCGAGCCTGCACCTGCGCGAGTGTGCTGTCGGCAAGTGACGCGAGGTGAAGGTCGGCCGCCGAACGATCGAGCGGCGCGGTCAGGTCGTTGGGGACGTTGACGCACCACAGGCCGGCGGCCTTGGCCGCGGCGATTCCGTTGGGTGAGTCCTCCACCGCGAGCGCGTGCGCCGGTTCGACCCCGAGCCGGGCGCACGCTTCGAGATAGACGTCGGCCGCCGGCTTTCCGCGCAGTGATCCTCCGGCCGTCACGACCGTGGCGAACCGGGATGTGAGCTCGAGCCGGCCCAAGTGCTCCTCGACCCAGTCGGCGGGCGAGCTCGAAGCGATCGCGAGGTGCACGCCCGCGGCATCGGCCTCGGCCAGCCACTCGACGACGCCGGGCCTGACCACCTCCACCTCCAACAGCGCGTCGCGATGGGCGCGGCGCGACGCGTCCATCGCGTGCCGGTCCACCGGGCGGCCGGCGCGTTCGTCGAGCCAGCCGTGCACGTCGACATCGTCGGCGGTGCCGATCGTCACGGCCCACTCCTCGATCGTGGGCGGCACCGCGCCGTGCGCCTCGAACGCCGCGCACCACGACAGGTACACCGGGATCTCGGTGTCGAGCACGAGCCCGTCGAAATCGAACACCACGGCGTGGATCTCGACGCTCATGACCCGGTCACGGGGTTGGGATCCATCGGGTCGATCGGGCTGGCCAGCGAGACGCCGCCATCGGCCGCGACGATCTGGCCCGTGACCCAGTCGAGGGTGCACAACGCGACGACCGCCTGCGCGACCTCGGCCGCGGAGCCGACGCGTCCGAGCGCAGCGCGTGCCGCAACGCGCGCTCGATACCCGCGCATCCGGTCGGTGGCCGCGAACATCGGCGTGTCGGTCGTGCCCGGCGCGACGCCGTTGACGCGGATGCCGTGCGGCCCGAGCTCGCGCGCGGCGACGCGCACGAGCGCGGCAAGACCGGCCTTGGAGACCGAGTAGTGCGCCATCGACCGATCGGTGAGGAAGCCCGACACACTCGTGACCGCGACGATCGCACCCGGGCGCTCGGACGCGACCATCGCGCGGGCGCACTCGCGCAAGCTGACGAAGCCGCCGCGGAGGTTCACCCGCATCACGCGGTCCCATTCCTCGGTGCTCAGATCGAGGATCGCGCCCATGCCGCCGACGCCCGCGTTGACGACCGCGACGTCGGGTGCACCGAGTCGCGCGCCCGCTTCGTGCACCGCGGCCACCACCTGGTCCTCGTCGCCGACATCGACGGACAACGAGAGATCCGCCGAGGGCGCGTCGTGCAGGTCGAGCACCGCGACGCGCGCCCCCGCCGCCTGGAGCGCGGCGACGGTCGCGGCGCCGATGCCACTCGCGCCCCCCGTGACGATCGCGGAGGCGCCGGCGAGATCCATGACGGAATCGGACGCTAGCTTCCCGTCTCGTGGGCGAACTTTCTTTTGGCATCTATCTCCCGCAGCTGCGGATGTCGTTCGACCGCATCCTCGAACGCACGCTCGCCGCGGAGGCAGCCGGCTTCGACACGGTGTGGCTGATGGACCACTTCACCGCGCCGGCCGCGCCCGAGGTCGACACGCTCGAAGGGTTCACGGTCGCGAGCGCGCTCGCGGCGCGCACGTCGACGATCCGGATCGGGCACCTCGTGCTCTGCGACCCGTTCCGCCATCCCGTGCTGCTCGCCAAGATGGCGGCCACACTCGACGTCATCTCCGGGGGCCGCCTCGACCTCGGCATCGGCTGGGGATCCGTGCCGGCCGAGCTCGAGATGTTCGGCTTCGGACCGGAGCCGCCGAAGGTGCGCTCCGACAAGTTGCGCGAGACGCTCGAGATCCTCGAGCTGATGTTCGCGGGCGAACCGTTCGACTACGACGGCACGCATTACCGGCTGCGGCGCGCGATCGGGCGGCCGGTCCCGGCCCAGGCGCGTGTCCCGGTCCACATCGGCGGGGGCGGGCCCCAGCTCACCATGCCGCTCGTCGAGCGATTCGCCGACTGGTGGAACTGCCCCGGATACGCGCTCGATCGCATCGACGACCTCCGGCGGCGCGCGGGCCGGGCGCGCGTCTCCACGCAACACCCGATCGGGCTCGCCGCCGACGCTTCCTCGCGCGACGAGGTGACCGCGACAGTGCATCGCCGATTCGGCACGTGGGGCGGTGTGATCGCGGGCACCGCCGACGAAGTAGCCGACGCGCTCGGCGCGGAAGTGGAACGCGGCGTGGAAGGATTCGTGCTCCAGTTCTCCGACTTCGGCACGCCCGAGACCATCCAACGATTCATGACCGACGTCGCGCCGGCGGTTCGCGAGAGGAGATAGCGATGGACACGCCCATGGCGGCCGAGACGGTCACGATCACGGGTCACGGCGGCGACGCGATCGAGGCGTACTTCGCGCACCCGACGTCGGCGGGCCCGCATCCGGGCGTCGTCGTGATCCATCACATGCCCGGCTACGACCGATCGACCAAGGAGATCGTCCGCACCTTCGCGGTCTACGGGTACGCGGCGCTGTGCCCGAACCTCTTCCACCGTTACGCGCCCGGCGCCTCGTCGGCCGACGCCGCGGCCGCGGCCCGCGACGCCGGCGGGGTACCCGACGAGCAGTGCATCGGCGACGTGCGCGGCGCGGCCGACTACCTGCGGGCACTCTCGCAGTCGAACGGCCGGGTCGGCGTGATCGGCTACTGCTCGGGCGGGCGTCAGGCGTACGTGGTCGCGTGCAGCCTCGAGCTCGACGCCGCGGTCGACTGCTACGGCGGTCGAGTCGTGGCCGCACCCGAGGATCTGACGCCCGCGCGCCCGGTCGCGCCCATCGACCTCACGCCGGGACTCACGTGCCCGCTACTCGGCCTCTTCGGCGCGCAGGACACCAATCCCTCACCGGAACAGACGGCGCAGATCGAGGCGGCGCTGCGGGCGCACGGCAAGACCTACGAGCTCCACACGTTCGAGAACGCGGGCCACGCCTTCTTCTCGGTCGACCGACCGAACTACGACCTCGAGGCGTCCAAGGAAGGCTGGAAGCTCATCTGGGACTTCTTCGGCCGCCACCTGCAGGGATGAGCACGCGCTCGTAGCCTGGGCGCGTTCGCGCGACGAAAGGAACAGGAACGATGGACCACGTGGTGATACTCGGAGCGGGATTCGGCGGGCTCGAGCTCGCGACGCGCCTTTCCGAGTCGGTGCCCGACGCCGTTCGCGTGACGCTCATCGACAAGAACGACTCGTTCATGTTCGGCTACTCGAAGCTCGACGTGATGTTCGGGCGGCATCCCGTCGACGCCGTCCGCATGCAGTACCGCGACATCACGAAGCCTTCGGTGGAGTTCAAGCAGGAGACGGTGGAGTCGATCGACCCGGTCGCGCGCCGCGTCGTCACTTCGGGCGGGACGTACGACGCCGACGTGCTCGTGATCGCGCTCGGCGCCGACATCGATCCGGGCGCGACCCCCGGTCTCGTGGAAGGCGGGAACGAGTTCTACACCGAAGCCGGTGCCATCGAGCTCCGCGACGTGCTCCCGACGTTCGACGCCGGCGACGCGATCATCGGCGTGCTCGGTCCGTTCTTCAAGTGCCCGGCCGCTCCGTACGAGGCCGCGATGATGCTGCACGACCTCCTGGTGCAGCGCGGAAAGCGCGACGCGATCACGATCAAGGTCATGACCCCGATGCCCATGCCGATCCCGATCTCGAAGGAGGCTTCGGGCGGCATCCTGGGTGGCCTGGCCGAGCGCGACATCGAGTTCCATCCGGAGACGGTGGTCACCTCGCTCGATCCGGCGACGAAGACCGCGACGCTTCGCGACGGGCGCGAGATCTCCTACGACCTCTTTCTCGGCGTGCCGGTGCACCGCGTGCCGCCGGTGGTCGAAGCGTCCGGGCTGACCGTCGACGGTTGGATCCCGGTGGACCACACGACGTTCGCGACGTCGTTCCCGAACGTGTACGCGGTCGGTGACATCACCAGCGCGCCCGTGCCGCGCGTCGGCGTGATCGCAGAGGGCGAAGCCCGCACGGTCGCCGACGTGCTGATCCACCGGTACCGCGGCGGCGACCATCCCGACTCCTACCAGGGCCGCGCGACCTGCTACATCGAATTCGGCGGTGCGCACGTGGCCAAGTTCGACGTCGACTTCCTGAGCGGCCCCTCGCCATCCGGGATCTTCAGCGAACCCTCACTCGCGCTCGCCGAGGCGAAGAAGGACTTCGGCGCGAGCCGGCGCGATCGCTGGTTCGGCAAATAGCTCCGGCTCCGGGCGCGTTCGACACCGGCCAAACAGCCCGCGCGGCTGCGGCGTGTCTGACGGTGTGAAGTACGATGGTCTGGTCGCGGCCTGCTCGACCGAACGCTCTTGCTCGTCGGGGTGAGCCTGGTAACCGCGGGTTGTGGAAGTCACCCGAACGTCGGCGCGAGCTCGACCGCGTCGACCTCCAGATCTTCGTCGACGGCGATGTTCGCGACCGCACCACCGACCAGCGCGCCCCGACCGCCGAAGCCGCGCACTGTCGCGCAGACGGTCGAGCCGGACTTCTTCCAACTCGTCGCGCCCGGGCACGCCTGGATCGCCACCGTCCACATGAAGGTGTTCGTCACGAACAACGGTGGGCGCGCGTGGTCGAACGTCACGCCTCCGCTGCACGGGCTGCAGAACCCGTTCGAGTCGGTCGGCGGCCTCGTCGCCACCGACAGCCGGCACGCGATCCTCGCGGTCGTCGGCGAGCTCTCGCACACGGCGACCCTGTTCGCGACGGCCGACGGCGGCGCGACCTGGGTCCGCACCGACATCGCGGGCTACGGCTCCGACTGGTTCAGCGTCGTCGACGATCGTGACCTTTGGCTCGAGTCCGGTCAGGGCGGCGCGGCCAACCAGGAGGCAGCCGACGTCTGGCACACCACCGACGGCGGACTCCACTGGACCGAGATGTCACGAGGGCCGCGACCGAGCGGCGAGACGGGGTCGCCCGGTGCGTTGGGCTCGGGGTGCGACAAGGCGGGGATCGGCTTCGCGAACCCGACGACGGGCTTCGCGACCGGGGTGTGCATCATCG
>CAZLEC010000218.1:0-7145 GCA_964558245.1 uncultured Burkholderiales bacterium
TCGCCGCGGTCTGCGGGTACTCGTCCTTGTCGATCATGTTCTTGTCGAACGACTCGAGATAGAGCTGGGTGGCCTGCGGCTCCATCCAGGTGGTCACGAAGGTCGCGAGGTTCTGCCGCGCGTTGCCGTCGAGGAAGAGCTCGTCGTGGATGATCTGATACGCCGTGTCGGGCATCATCTGGTCGTCGGGGATGCGCCAGCGCGGGATCGACTCCTCGGCGCTCCGCGAGAAGAGCGGGTTGACGGAGATCTCGTCGGCGCCGGCATCGCCGCTGTGGTCGTGGCCCATCGGTGCTCCCTGTGTCGATCCCGGACCCGCTGGGCGAAATGTGCGCCGGGGGCGCTACGCTCCGCACCGCCCGTCAGCCCCCAGGAGGATCGTCCGTGAAGAAGTTGCTGTTGCTTCTCGTAGTGATCGCACTCGGTGCCGCAATCGCCAAGAAGGTGCGCGCGGCCTAGTCAGTCAGTCACGTGCCTGCGCCGGCGCTCAGCTCCCTCCGAGCGTGCGCCGGCGCAGCCACACGTACAGCCCGATCCCCGTACCGACTGCGGCGGCCGCACTCCCGGCTGCGAGCGTCGGACCCTTGGGCGGAACCGGGACGCGGTCGCGTAGCCGTACCGGATGCTGGAACCACCGCATGTCCCAGTCGCGTTCGCGCGCGACTCGTGTGAGCTCGCGGTCGGGATTCACGGCCACCGGGTGGCCGACGAGCTCCAGCATCGGGAGATCGGTGATCGAGTCGGAGTAGGCGTAGGAATTCGCGAGGTCGATGCCCTCCTTCACCGCCATCTCCCGGATGGCGTCGGCCTTGTGCGGGCCGTACGCGTAGAACTCGAGCTGGCCGGTGTAGCGGCCCTCGGCGTCGAGCTTGGCGCGGGTCGCGATCACGTCGTCGACGCCGAGATGCTCGCCGAGCGGCTCCACCGTCTCGATCGGTGACGACGAGATGATCACGGTCTTGCGGCCGGCCTGCTTGTGCTCGTCGATGAGCTCGAGCGCTTCGGCGTAGATGATCGGTGTCAGCACCTCGTCGAGGGTCTCGCGCACGATGTCGCTGACGCGCTGTTGGTCCCAACCTTTCGTGAGCGCCAGCATCGCCTCGCGCATCCGCTCCATCTTCTCGTCGTCGGCGCCGAGAAGCAGGTACACGACCTGCGCGTAGATCCCGCGCACGATCGTTCGCTTCGAGATCAGCCCTTCTTTGTAGAAGCGGCCGCCGAGTGCCATCACCGAGCTCGTGGCGATCACGGTCTTGTCCAGGTCGAAGAAGGCGGCTTCCACGCGCATCGCTCCTCTCTCGCGCCGGTCGGTGCTTCAGTGTGCCGCCTCCGCCCGCGTCTGCAGCCCACCCGGGCGCGGGATCGCGGATTAGGGCCGTACGGACCGTGGACGACCTCCGCGTATCGGCACATAGTGGGCATCTGCAGTGGTCGAGAATTCCCCGGCCGCAGAACGAGCTCGGTACTCGCACGCCGTGCATGCGGGCCTACGCCCGAGGACGGACGGGCGATGACCCAGGTGCTTACTCGTCGATCCTCGGCGCGGAGCCGGCGGTGCATCGCGCTCGTCGCGTTGACCGTGGTGATCGGTCTCGCCGGTCTCGCGCCTGCCGGTGCCGATGCAGCCGGTACCGCGCGCGCGTCGGCGACCCGTCCGACGCGTTCCCTGCGTGTCGCCGTCGTGCTTCTGCACCTCTCGGGCGCGTCGAGCGTGTCGGTGAGCAAGGCGGCGATGCAGGCGGTGATGTTCGCCGGATCCAAATCGGTTGCGAACTGGTACTCGCAGACATCCGGTGGGCAGCTCGCGGTGACCGGCACGGTATTCGGCTACTACGCGGGCGTGCGCAGTTGTGACCTCGCTACCGAGTTGAACGCGGGCGCCGCGGCGGCGGCTGCGGACGGGTACGTCGCCGCCGACTACACCAACCTCATCGTGTACGCGCCCTCGCAAGCGTGCGACTTCTCGGGGATGGGTTGGATCGGAGGGAACGGCGTGTTCCTCAATGGGAACGCGGGCGCGGGTCTGATCGAGCACGAGCTCGGCCACAACCTCGGGCTCTTGCACGCCGGTGCCTACGCCTGCGGAGCGGCACCGGTGTCGGGAGGATGCCTGCTCGAGTACGCCGACCCAACCGACGTGATGGGCGATACGGCCCTCGACCATGAGTTCAGCGCGGAGCACAAGTACATGCTGGACTGGATTCCGGCGCCGGAGGTCCGCACCGTTACGAGCGGAACTCACACGATCGCGCTGACCGCAGAGGAAGACCCGCTTGTTGCCGGTGCGACCGAGCTGATCCATGTCCGCGCGGCCGACGGCACGCTTTTCGCGATCGATCGGCGTGTGTCAGCCGGCTACGACGTCGGAGTCGGCGGCGTGTGGATCCGGCAGGTCGCTGCGGTTCGGACCGACGACACCGAGCTCGTGCGGAGCGGCGCGCTGGCGGCGGGCGAGACGTTCGTCGATGCGGCCCACGACGTCTCCGTCACGACGCTGACCGACAGCGGAGCAACCGCGTCGGTCCGGGTGTGTGTCGGACCGTGCGCCGCGCCGGTCTCCGCTCAGAGCCTCGCCGCGCTCGGCCCGGTCGCCGCTCGAAACGTCACGACGGCCTCGAAGATCTCGCCGCACAACGCGAGCATCAGCTTGACGGTTCCGACTGGTCGTGGTGTCGGTGTTGGTCGGACCGTGATCGTCGTGGCCGTCGCGAGCGGCGCAGCCGGCTCCGTGTCGTGCGATGACAGCCGCGGCGACACGTACGGCGTCAACGTCAACAGCGTCGGTGCCGAGCGGCTCATCGTCTGTTCGGCGCGCGCGACCAGGGGACTCCGACCCGGCGCCGTCATCACGATCCGGTATCCGGGGTTCAGCGGATCCACGGTCGCGAGCGTCAACGACTTCTCCGGAATCCGGGCAACGTCGCGAGCTGACAAGACGAGTGCGCGCGGTGCGAACACACTTGCCGTCGACTCGGGACCGACGGCTCGGACGGCGAGCGCTCACGAGTTGGTGTTCGCAGTCCTTGTCCATCGCGGCGCGGCGAATGCCAAGGCCGGGGCGAGCTACACGTCAGTTGGTGCGGTGACTCACGGCGCGGGTGCGACGGCGCTCACGATCGACCCGGGATTCAAGGTCGTTTCGTCGCCGGGCGCATTCGAACTCCGCGGAGTGCTGCCGTCGAGGCAGCAATGGCGCGCCGCGGTCGTGACCTTCTTTCGCGCGTAGATTCGCCGGTCGATACGACGAACCCTTGACGCGACCCGCGCGCGGCCGTATCGTGCGCCAACTTCCTCCCGCCTTCCCCGGTATCTGGACGCGTGCGCATCGCGCACGCCCGACGACCGGGAGGCGTTCGTGCTGGTTTGCTTTTGGTCGCCGAAAGGCGGCTCGGGGACTTCTGTGCTGGCCGCGGCCGCGGCGCTCGTGCTGGCTCGCGAGGGTCCGGTGCGCATCGCCGACGTCGCGGGCGACATCCCCGCCGTGCTCGGGTTGGCCACCGACCCCGACCAAGGGCTGCGCGACTGGATGTGCGCGGGCCCCGAAGCGCCCACCGACGCGCTCGAACGGCTCTCTTCCGACGTCGGTAACGGGCTGACGCTCCTCCCGGCCGGCACCGGCGAGGTCGCGGCCGCCGCGCCCGAGGCCGGCGCCGCGCTCGCCGTCGCGTTGCGCGCCGACCCGCGTCCGACGGTGGTCGACGTCGGAGTGCTCGGCGGTCATCCGCAGCACGCGCTCCACGCGCTCGTCGAAGTCGCCGACGCGAGCGTCATCGTCGTGCGTGGGTGCTACCTCGCGCTCCGCCGCGCGGTCCACGTCGACCTGACCATGCGGGCGAGCGGAGCGGTGTTCGTCGACGAGGCCGGCCGCTCGCTCGGCTCCCGCGACGTCGCGAACGTGCTCGGTGTCCCGATCCTGGCGACGGTCGGGTTGCGCGCCTCGACCGCGCGGGCGGTCGACGCCGGCGTGTTGCCGGCCCGGCTCCCCGACTCCCTGGCGCGCCCCGCGCGTGAGTTGCTGCAACGGATCGGCTGCTTGAACCGAGAAGAGGCCGCGTGAGCGCCGATGTCGTCGCGCCCGGCCGCACCCTGCGAGATGCGCTCCATCAGCGACTCCTGGCGGCGCCGTTCGACCCGGCCGCGTTGGGACGCGACGCGCTGCGCGCCCGGCTCGGCACGCTTCTGCACGACGAGGCGCCGCTCGTCACTCGCGCGGCCGCGGCGCGCGTCCTCGACGAGGTCGTGGCCGAGGTCGACGGGCTCGGACCGCTGCAGCCGTTGCTCGCCGACCCGACGATCACCGAGATCATGGTGAACGGGCCGAACCGGGTCTTCGTCGAGCGCGCGGGCCGCATCGAGCCGGTGCCGTGCGATCTCGACGCCGACGCGATCGTCCGGATCGCGCAACGGGTGATCGCACCGCTCGGTCTCCGGCTCGACCGCGCCGCCCCGATGGTCGATGCCCGACTGTCCGATGGCTCGCGACTGCACGCGGTGTTGCCGCCGCTCGCACCCGACGGCCCGTGCCTCACGATCCGGCGGTTCTCGGTTCGTCACCTCGGGCTGTCGGATTTCGGTCTCGCGGCCGGACCGGTCGTGTTCCTGGAGACGATCGTGCGCGCCGGCGCGAGCATCGTGGTGTCGGGCGCGACGAGTGCCGGCAAGACCACGTGCGCCAACGCGCTCGCGCAGGCCATCGACCCAACCGAGCGGATCGTCACGATCGAGGAGACGGTCGAGCTCCGGCTCGGCCATCCGCATGTCGTTCGACTCGAAGCACGCCCGGCGAATGCCGAAGGCGCGGGCGCGGTCAGCGTGCGCGAGTTGGTGCGCGCCGCGCTGCGCATGCGGCCCGACCGGCTCGTCGTGGGCGAGGTTCGGGGTGGTGAGGCGTTCGACATGCTGCAAGCGGTCAACACCGGTCACGACGGCTCACTCTCGACGGTGCACGCGAACTCCGCGGCCGACGCGCTCGCACGCCTCGAGACGCTCGTGCTGCTCGGTGGAGTCGCGCTGCCGCTCGCTTCGGTGCGCGCCCAGTTGGCCGCGGCGATCGACGTGGTGGTGCAGGTGGGCCGCGGTGCCGACGGCACCCGGCAGATCCTGGAAGTGGCGGAGGTCGGGAACGCGCGCGGCGGACGCACGCTCGTCGCCCGCCCGCTGCTGCAGCGCGTCGACGGCCAACTCGAGACGCGCGAGGCGCCCGCCCGCCCGCCGCGGCGGGCCGGCTTCGACATCGAGGAAGCGTGGTCGCGGTGCGGGCTCTCGTCGTCGCGCTGACCGGCGGGGCGCTTTCGACGATGCTCGTCGTCATCGCCCGGCGGCACGAGGTCGCCGACCGCCTCCCGTCCCGCGCCCGCACGCGCGCCAACGTGCTGCCGGGCCGAGCGCGCGTCCGTCTCTCGCGCGCCCTGCACGACGCGGCCGTCAGCGCCGCACCCGAGCAGGCGGTGGAGATGTGGGTATTCGCCGCGTGCATCGCGGCGATCGTCGGGTTCGGCCTCGCCCCCGCAGTCGCGGTGCTCGCCGGCGCCGGCGTGATCGTCGGCGGCCCGGTCGCCTTGCGGCTCGCGGGCCGGCGCCGGGCGCGGCTCATCGCGGCAGCCGTGCCCGAGACACTCGAGCGGGTCGGCGCCGAGCTGCGGGCCGGGGGAACGGTGGCGACCGCGTTGGCCACGCTCGCCAACGGCGACGGTCCGCTCGCTCCCGACCTCGCGCGTCTCGAGTCGCGGGTGCGCCTCGGCGCTTCCCTCCCCGATGCCCTCGAGGCCTGGGCCCGGGAGCGCACCACGGCCGGTGTCGAAGCTGCGGCCGGTGCGCTGGCGCTGAGCGCGACGGTCGGCGGCCGGGCCGCCGACGCGCTCGACGCGCTCGCGTCGTCGTTGCGCGATCGCCTCGGCGTCGCGGCCGAGGCGCGCGCGTTGTCGGCCCAGGCTCGCTACTCGGCGTGGGTGATCGGCATCGCGCCGATCGGTTACATCGTTGCGTCGGCCGCGATCGATCCTCGGTCGCTGCACGACCTGATCGGCACGGGTGCGGGTCGTTCGTGCGCGCTCCTCGGGATCGCGCTCGAAGTCATGGGCGCGATGTGGATGCGGGGCATCGTGCGCGTCGGCGACGCGGCGTGACCGTCGTGCTCGCGCTCGCCTGCGGCGGGATCGCATCGCTGCCGTTCGCGCGGCGTGCCCGGCGCGAGTCCGTGATCGCGCGAGTGCGGCCCCTCACCGCGCGCCGCGGGCGAAGGTCGGAGGTCTGGTCGCGAGTGGCGCGCCGCCTGCCGGCCTCGCCGGTGGTCGCGTCATTGCTGCGTGTGCTCGCGTCGCCGCGTTTGCGGCGCCGGCAGCGCCGAGCCGAGGAAGCCTTGCGGCACGAGCTCCCGGTAATCGTCGATCTCGTCGGCGTGGCGGTCGTCGCCGGTTGCACTCCGTTCCTCGCGATCGAGCACGCGTCCCGCTACGGACCGCAGCGTTCGGGGCGAGCGTTACGCGAAGTGACGTACGCCTGCGCGCTCGGCCAGTCACTCGACGACGCGCTCCGCGATCTGGGAATTCGTCTGCCCGCGCTGCGCCCGATCGCCGAGGCGTTGCGAACGAGCGCGCGGCTCGGCTCGCCGGCCGCGCCCGCGCTGGCCCGGCTCGCCGCCGAGGTCCGGGCCGACGCCCGCCGCCGCGCCGAGGCCCGGGCCCGCACGGTCCCGGTCCGCCTTTGCTTCCCCCTCGTGGCCTGCGTCCTGCCGGCCTTCGCCCTGCTCACCGTCGCTCCCGTCGTCCTCGGCGGGCTGCGGACATGACTTCGAGGAGACCTACGTGTCGAACATGTTCTTGCTCATCTGGTTGAAGTATCAGCTCCGGTTCGATCGTGACGAGCGCGGGCAGACGACGTCGGAGTACGCGCTCGTGATGCTCGCGGCTGCGGCGGTGGCCGGGTTGGTCCTGGCCTGGGCCACGAAGAGCCACGCCGTCACCCGCCTCTTCGACGGCGTCATCGACAAAGTGATCCCGTGACGGCGCCGGTTCGCGGTCGGGGCCCGCGCCCACGCGTCGGCTCCGACCGCGGTCAGGCCTCGGTAGAGCTGGCGTTGGTGCTTCCCGTGCTCGTGCTGTTCCTGCTCGCGCTGGTGCAGACCGCGCTCGTCGCGCGTGACGAAG
>CAZLEC010000219.1:0-7075 GCA_964558245.1 uncultured Burkholderiales bacterium
ATCGTCGGGACCTTCGACCTGCCGGGCGTCGACCTCACCGGGATACCGCTGGCCGCGATCCCCGCTGCGCACCAATCGCCGCAACTCGCGTTCGATCGCCTCGACGTGAAGTTGGCTCCCGGCGCGGAACAGGCGAACGTGCGCGACGCAATCGCGACCGCGGTCGGCAACGGATTCACGGTCGCGCAGCCGTCGGTGATCAGCTTCCCCGACCAGCGCGTCGCGCAACTCGAGATCCAGCACGCCTATTGGGCGCTGTTGAGCCCGGACCCGACCGAGCGTTCCACCGCGGTCGCGGCGCCCGCGAACCCGAACGGCAACGCCGCGTACCAGGAACACGCGGCCGAAGCTGCGAACGCCGAGTTGCGCGTCGAGAACGTCACGTTCGTCTCGCCCGACGCCGCGACGCTCACCTACCGCGTGTTCTACGGCGGACAGCCTTCGCCGATCGTCAACGCGCCCCAGTCGGGAGCGGCGACCCGCGTCGACGGCGTGTGGAAGCTCACGAAGGACACCGTGTGCAACCTCGCGGCGGCCGATCATCTTGCGTGCTCGGGCTTCCAAGCGGGCGCGCCGGCGCCGCCGGGCGGGTACGAACCCGAGGGCACGCTCGCGCCCGCCGTCGATCACGCGTTCAAGACACTCGCCGATCCCGGCGCGACCGTCGACGACCGGATCGGCGCGGTGTGGGCCGGCACCACGCTCCGGGCCGAGATCGCAGCCGGCGTCGCGGCCGATCGGAGTTATGCTGGCAAGAGCACCCTGTCGATCCTCGGATGGCGCACCGACGGACCCGACAAGATCGACGTGATGTACACCTTGGTGTCCACCAACGGCCCCTCGACACCGTGGCCCAGTGTGGCGACCGCAGACCAAGCCGCCGACGGTCGTTGGTACGCCGATGCGCAGTACGCCTGCGGCATCACCGGGCTCACGCTCGGCTCGTGCGCGTCGATGGCTACGGCCGCGCCGGGCGTTGTAGGGAGTCCCTGATCTCGGTCAGCAGCTCTTCGCTCCGCGTGAGCGGCTCCGGCTCGGGCTCCTCCGCCGCGCGCAGGCTCTGCAGCTTCTCGAACGTCTTGATCACCACGAACACCGCGGCCGCGACGATCAGGAAGTTCACGAGGTGCGTGAGGAACGCGCCGTAGGCGACGGTGCCGTTGCACACGCGTCCGCCGGACTTCACGGTGTGGCAGCCGCGCAGGTTCAACGCGAGGTTGCTGAAGTTCGGCTTCCCGAAGATCGCGCCGACGAAGCCCATGAGCACGTCGTTCGCGAACGACTGCACGACGGTGTTGAACGCGGCGCCGACGACCACCGCGACCGCGAGGTCGAGGACGTTGCCCCGGAGAATGAACTTCTTGAAGTCTTGGACCAGTTGCTTCACGCCGCGCTCCTGAGGTGATCGGGAGCGCGCAGATTACGGCGACGATCCGTGCCGCTCGCGGCCTACGAGACGCCGAACTTCGACCAGTCCTCGGGGTTGTGCTCGGTGTAGTCGCCGAGCACGCGACCGTCGACCGCGTCGAGCTCCACGAGCCCGCGAATGCTCGGCGGCTCGTCGGCGCTGTACACGAGGATCCGCCAAGCGGGCCGGCTGAGCAGCCCGCGCCAGCCGAGCTGCGCGGAAGCGTGGCCAACCGGAAAGCCCACCGTGCGGCTCGCCACTGCCAACGCCTCGGTCTGGTCGATGCGCAAATGCCACGCCGCGACGAAGTGATAGGCCGCGATGACGAGCAACAGCACACCGCCGAGCGTGAGCCCGCGATTGCCGGCGGCGAGCCCGCCCCACAACGAGACCGCGCCGATCACCACGTAGCACGCGCCCGCGATCCGGCGCCGCCGGATGTCGGGGAAGACGTACGGACCGACGTAAGCCGTGACGTCGAGGTCCTCGGGGAGCGAATCGCCCTCCTCCGGACCGGGAACCATCTCGTCGGGCACGACTTGAACCTATCCCGGCCAGGCCGCGCGGAGCTTGTCGTAGCCGGTGCGCAGGTCCTCGGACATCACCCGCACGCCGGCGATCGTCGTGGTGAAGTTGGTGTCGCCGCTCCAGCGAGGGAGCACGTGCACGTGCAAGTGGGTGGGCACGCCCGCGCCCGCCGCCCGCCCGATGTTGGCGCCGAGGTTGATGCCGTCGGGCGTGTACGCTGCGCGAACGGCGCGCACCGCTCGCACTTGCGCGCGCGAAAGCGCGACGAGCTCGTCGTCGGCGAGGTCTTCGAGGCTGGCGACGTGACGCGTGGGCGCGACCATCAGGTGGCCGGAGCCGTACGGATACAGGTTCATCACGACGATCGTCTCCGGGGTGCGCTCCAACACGAGCGCCTCCGCGTCGTCGGTGGCCGCCACCAGGTTGCACAACACGCACGACGTGTCGGTTCGCCCGGTACTCGGATCGGAGACGTACGCGGAGCGCCACCCCGCCCACAGCCGCTCGAGACCTCCGTTCATGCGGCTACGACCTCCGGCCCTCGAACGCCCGCGCGACCTCACCCAACCGTCCGGGCCTCCGGATCTGCGCCTGGCTGTTCATGCGGCTACGACCTCCGGCCCTCGAACGCCCGCGCGACCTCACCCAACCGTCCGGGCCTCCGGATCTGCGCCTGATTCACGCGTGGGCGATGACTTCGGCGGAGAGTTGCGCCTGGAACTCCTCCACGGGCACGTCGCGCTCGGCCCGCTCGCTCCCCCGCCGGTTCACGCCGATGGTGCCGTGCTCGACGTCGGTGTCACCCACAACCAGCACGTAGGGCACCTTCTCGGTCTTGGCCCGGCGGATCCGCGCGTTCAGCGCGCCCTGCACGCCGTCGACGACGTCGGCCCGGAACCCGTCGGCGCGCAATCGGTCGGCGACGTCGTAGGCGTACGCGTCGTGACGGTCGGCGACCGGCAGCAGCGACACCTGCACCGGCGCGAGCCATGCCGGGAACGCGCCCGCGTAGTGCTCCACGAGGATCGCGAAGAACCGCTCGATCGAGCCGAACAACGCACGGTGGATCATGATCGGCTGGTGCCGTTCGTTGTCGGCGCCGACGTAGTACATGTCGAATCGTTGGGGCATCTGGAAGTCGAGCTGGATCGTCGACATCTGCCACGTGCGACCGATCGCGTCGCGGGTCTGCACCGAGATCTTCGGGCCGTAGAACGCGCCGCCGCCCTCGTCCATCACCAGGTCGAGGCCCTTGCCCGCGGCCGCGACCCGCAACGTCTCGGTGGCCTCTTCCCACTCCGCGTCGGTGCCGACGGCCTTGCCCGGCGGCTTCGTCGACAACTCCAGGTAGAAGTCGTCGAGGCCGTAGTCGCGCAGGAGATCGAGCACGAAGTCGAGGGTCGACGACAGCTCGCCGGCCATCTGCTCCTTCGTGCAGAAGATGTGCGCATCGTCTTGCGTCATGCCGCGCACCCGGGTGAGGCCGTGCACGACACCCGACTTCTCGTAGCGGTAGACCGTGCCGAACTCGAACAACCGCATCGGCAGCTCGCGGTACGAACGCGTGCGGTGCTTGAAGATCAGGATGTGGAACGGGCAGTTCATCGGCTTGAGGTAGTAGGTCGTGCCGTCGCCCGCGCCCTCGTCGAGGTGCATGGGCGGGAACATGCCGTCGGCGAACCAGTCGAGATGGCCCGACGTCTCGAACAATCCCGACTTCGTGATGTGAGGCGTGTTCGCGAACAGGTATCCCGACAACTCGTGCCGCTGGCGGGAGTACTCCTCCATGATGCGGCGCACGAGCGCGCCCTTCGGGTGGAACACCGCGAGCCCCGAGCCGATCTCCTCGGGGAACGAGAACAGGTCGAGCTCGACGCCCAGCTTGCGGTGATCGCGCCGCTCGGCCTCCTCGAGGCGGTGCAGGTGCTCGGCGAGCGCCTCCTTCGACTCCCAGGCGGTGCCGTAGATGCGCTGGAGCATCGGGCCCTTCTCATTGCCCCGCCAGTACGCGCCCGCGACCTTGGTGAGCTTGAACACGCCCAGGCGCTTCGTCGAAGGTACGTGCGGACCGCGGCACAGATCGACGAAGCACACCGCACCGTCGGCGGTGTTCCGGTACACCGACACCCCACCGCCCTCGGCCCCGGCTTCGCCCGCGTCCTCGCTCGACGCATCGCCGGCGCGGACCTTCTCGATGATCTCGCGCTTGTAGGGCTGCTCGGCGAACACCGCGAGCGCGTCGTCGTACGACAGCTCCTCGCGCACGAATCGCTCGTCGCGCTTCACGATGTCGCGCATCGCCTGCTCGATGCTGGCGAGATCGTCGTCGCTGAACGTCTGGCCGCCGGGCAGCTCGAAGTCGTAGTAGAAGCCGTCGGCGATGGCGGGGCCGATCGCGTACTTGGCGCCCGGGAATAGGCCCGTCACCGCCTCGGCGAGCACGTGCGCCGTCGAGTGCCGCAACACCTCTCGCCCGTCGGCGCTGTCGGGAACGATGATCGCGAGCTCGACGTCGCGATCGAGCGGCCGGTCGAGGTCGATCCAGTCGCCGTCGGCCTTGGCCGCGACCGCGGCCTTGGCGAGCCGCGGGCCGATCGCCGTGGCGACGTCGGCGGGCGTCGTGCCCGCGGGCACCTCGCGCTGCGAACCGTCGGGCAACGTGACCGTGATCTGCTCGCTCATGGGTATTTCTGTCTCTGGTAGGCGGCCGGCAGTCCGTCGAGGCTAGCGCCCGTGTCGCGCGGTCCCGTGCCGAATTCCCGGGTCAGCCCGCGCCGATCGGGCGCGTCAGATCCACGCCGAGGAGGTGGCCCAACTCCCGCAACACGGCCGGCGCGGTCGGGTCGGATCCGCCCGACAAGATGGCGCTCGCGAGATCGTCGAGCGCCTCGAGCGCGTGCGGCGCGTCGAGGTCGTCGTCGAGCGCGTCGCGCACCCGCTGCGCGAACGGCGCCGGATCGGGGCCGGTGTCCCGCTCGGCCGCGGCGAGCAGCCGGTGCAGCAACGCGACCGACTCGTCGAGATCGGTGTCGTACCACTCGAACCCGGCCCGGTAATGGTGACGGGTGAGCGCGAGCCGGATCGCGCGCGCGTCGGTGGTCTTCAGGAGATCGCTCACGAACACGAGGTTGCCGAGCGACTTCGACATCTTCTCGCCCTCGTAGCTCACCATCGCCGAGTGCAGCCAGTGGCGCGCGAGCGGCTGGCCGGTGAGCGACTCGCTCTGCGCGATCTCGCATTCGTGGTGCGGGAACACGAGATCGGTGCCGCCGCCGTGCAGGTCGACGGTCGGCCCGTGCTCGTGCATGACCATCGCCGAGCACTCGATGTGCCAGCCCGGCCGGCCCGTGCCGAACGGCGCGCGCCAAGCGGGCTCGTCGGGCAGCGAGGGCTGCCAGAGCACGAAGTCGAGGGGCGCACGCCGATGCGGGTCGTCGGGATTGCCGCCGCGCGCCCGCGCGAGCTTGATCATGCGGTCTTCCGAGTAGTGCGAGAGCTTGCCGAAGTCGGGGAACGTCGAAACGTCGAAGTAGACCGATCCGCCGCTCATGTACGCGTGGCCGGAGTCGAGCAGCCGGCCGACGAGCTCGATGATCCGCGGCACCGACTCCGTCGCGCGCGGCTCCGCAACCGGCGGGCGCATCTCGAGCGCGGCCATGTCGCTGTGGAAGCGTGCGGTCTCGGCCGCGGCCAGCTCGAGGTAGGGCACACCGAGCTCCCGGGCCTTGGGCAGAATCGAGTCGTCGACGTCGGTGATGTTGCGCACCATGCGCACCTCGTGACCGAGGTCCTCGAGGCGACGGATGAGCAGGTCGTAGGTGAGGAACTGGGCCGCGTGCCCGAGGTGCGTCGAGTCGTAGGGCGTGATGCCGCACACGTAGATCCGCACGGTGTGCGGAGGCTCGAACGGAACGATCTCGCGCCGCGCAGTGTCGTAGAGACGAAGGCCCACGGCGGAGACCCTAATGGCGCCCGATCATTCCCAGGAGCGGCCGAAGCCGGCGACGTCGAGAATCCGGCCGGTGAACGCTCCTCCGGCATGCGCGGCCAACGCCGCGACCGGCGGGACGACCGAATCGGGGGTCGCCCAGCCACTCCAGTCGGCGTCGGGCCCGAACTCGATCGCGGTCATCTCCGTCTTCACGGCTCCCGGCCGCAACGCGTTGATGGAGATACCGAGCGGCGCCAACTCGGGCGCCGCCGCGCTGGTGAATCGCTCGAGCGCCGCCTTGGCAACGGAGTACACGAGGTAGCCGGGCGGCATGAACGGCGTCGTCTCGTGCGCGGCGCCGTGCGACGAGATGTTCACGATGCTGCCGGCGCCGGCCGCGACCATGTGCGGCGTCACGGCTCGCGTCAACACGTAGAGACTGCGAACGTTGACGCGCATCGACTCGTCCCACTCCTCGACGGTCGAATCGGCGAGCAGCGCCTGGGTGGGCGACATCGCGTTGTTCACGAGCACGTCGAGCCGGCCGAAACGCGAGATCGTCGTGTCGACGAGGTGCTGGATGTCGCGGTCGTCGCCGATGTCGCAACGGACCGCGAGGGCCGCTCCGCCCGCGGCCTCGATCTCACGCGCGGTGTCGTGGATCGTGCCCGGCAACCCGCCCGGCTTCTCGACCTCCGACCTCGCGGCGCACACCACCGACGCGCCGAGGCCGGCCAAGCCGATCGCCAGGCCCTTGCCGATCCCGCGAGACGCGCCGGTCACGACGACCACCCGGCCGGTCAGGTCGACAGCCACCGTGGCCGTCAGACCGTCGTGAGCCGCAGGCTCGCCCGCATGTGGTGGCGGATGTTGACGGTGAGCAACACCGCCGCGAACGTCTCCATGCCGACCGCGTTGCGCAGCGATCCACCGTCGAGCGGACGCAGGTTCGGGATGCTCGACGTGATCTCCATCAGCACGGTCTTGGCGTCGTCCTGGTCGCCGAGCACCACGACGTCGCTTTGCATGATGTGGTCGAGGTCGGCGAACTCGGCCGCCGGCACGAGGTGGAACGCGGTGCACACGTGCGACCGCCACAGGAGCGCCTGGATCTCCGCGGCGACCGAGCCGTGCGGCGGCAACACCGCGTTGAACTCGTTGCCGTGCTTCACGAGGTTGTTCGCCATCGACACGACGATCTTGCCCTG
>CAZLEC010000220.1:0-7038 GCA_964558245.1 uncultured Burkholderiales bacterium
GCCGATCGTCATCCCGCGTGCCGCGGCCGACACCGCGGCCCGGTTGACGCGGTCAGCCGACGAGCGCACGTCGTCGACGTTCGAGAACGCGTCGTGTGGGAGCGATGGGATCACCACCGTGTCGCAACCCAACGACTGGTGGAGCTCGAGCGCGGCGTCGAACCCGCCTTCGACGTTCAGCCCGACGTGCGCGCTCGACAAGCCGAGGCCGGCATCGCCGAGCGCGCGCGAGAGCTGCGCGGGCGTGAGACCCGACAGGCCTGCGAGCTCCACACCCGCGTAACCCTTCGCACCGAGGCGAGCCAGCACCGCGGGGAAGTCGAGCGCGGTCTGTTCGCGCAGTGTGTACAGCTGGACGGAGATGGGCGGTCGAGAGGTCTCGGCGTTCATGGCGCTATTCCTATCGCGCCGCTATGCTCCGCCTCACGTCCCAACATGGGGGAAGCCGGTCGAATGCCGGCGCTGACCCGCAACCGTAGGTTCGTCCGAGGCAACTGCTCGGGCGAACGAGCCGGAACACCCGCCGGGGCGGACTCCAAACAAACCGTCGAGGCATGCGGGGCGGAGTCCGGGCGTACCTGCCCGATCTCGCCCCTTGCGCACGAGCGCAGGGGGCATTGGGTCGGAAGGGCCCGCACGGCCGCGTCGCGCCGGCCTCCTGCGAAAGGAACTCCTCATGGGATCCGACTCCAGGGCGCGTCGTGGACTGCGCGCACTCGCCGTCACCACCGTCTCCAGCTTGCTGATCGTCGGCGCGTATACCGGCGCGGCCGGCGCCGCGTCGCCGACCAACACGCAACGTGGGCAGCAAGGCGCGCAATGGCTCGCCAACCAGATCAAAGCGAACGGCGGAGTCCTCCAGAGCTTCGGCAAGCCCGACCCGGTCGACACCGCGTACGCGGTGATCGGCTTGCGCGCCAACGGCGTCGACAAGCCCGCGTCGGATCAGGCGATCGCCGCGCTCAAGACGAGGATCGACACCGACCTCGAGACGGGCGGTCACGCGTCGCCGGGCGCGATCGCCCAATACGTGTTGGCGGCACTCGCCGACGGGCAGGACCCTCGCCACTTCGGCGGGACCGGAGCGCAGAACAACCTCGTGAACCGCCTGCTCGCGACCGCGCGCACCAGCGGTGCCGACAAAGGGCTGTTCGGCGCGGCCGAGCCCACCTTCGACGGAGCGTTCCGCCAGGGCCTCGCACTCGCCGCGCTCGAAGCGGTCGGCGTGTCCGCGCACGACGCCCGGGTGAGCGCCGGCATCGCGTGGCTCACCAAGCAGCAATGCGCGAACGGGTTGTGGGAGTCATACCGCACCCGCCCTGCCGCGGTCCGCTGCGTGCCCGCCAATCCCAAGACGTTCACGGGTCCCGACACGAACAGCACGTCGATGGCGGTGCAGGGTCTCGCGGCGTGGGGAAAGTTCCCGAAGCAGAACACGGTGCTCGGGTCGCTGAAGCAGAGCCAGTCGAGCGACGCGGGGTTCCCGTTCGTCGCCGCGAAGAACCAACCGTCGGACCCCAACTCGACGGCGCTCGTGATCCAGGCGCTGCTCGCCGAGAAGAGCGCGCCGTCGGCGCCGACGTGGAAGAAGGGCACGAAGACGCCGTACACGGCGCTCGCCGGTTACCAACTCTCCTGCACGAGCCCCGACTTCGGCGCCTTCGACTTTCCCGGCAGCACCGCCGCCAACGTCTTCGCGACCGTGCAGTCGGTGCCGGCGATGGCCGGAAAGAAGTTGCCGGTAGCGTCGTCGGCGGCATCCGTAGTGCTCGGACTGACGCCCTGCTGACCGGCGCCGTGCACCAGGACGTCGGATGACGAGGTGACCATGCGCGTGCGCTCGCTGCCCGCCCGGGCCATCGGCGCGGCGATCGCGATGCTCGCGGTCGTCGCGCCGGCGCCGCGCGTGGGCGCCGCCTCGGCTTCGGCGTGCACCGCGCAGTCGGGCGTCACCGTGATCGTCGACTTCTCGCACTTCCATCTCGCAATCGAACGCGGCTGCGCGCCCGGCCATCCGCCGAGCGCGCTCGCCGCGCTCGACGGCGCCGGCTTCGACACCGCGGGCACCGCGCAATACGGCGACGCGTTCGTGTGCCGGATCAACGGGATGCCGTCGCCGGCGAAGGAGTCGTGCGCGCAGACACCCCCCGCCGCGGCGTCGTGGTCGTTCTACTCGGCGCGTCGCACTGATCAGAAGTGGACGTACACCACGACCGGAGTAACCAGCTACCGACCGGGGGCCGGAACGATCATCGCGTTCGCGTTCGGCAACCTGGCCGAGCCCGGGATACTCCCGACGCAGGTGATCGCTACCCCCACGACGACGAGGGCGACCTCGCCGCCGCCTCCTCCACCTCCGAGCACGACCGCGCCCCCGGCGGCGACCGTCTCCGCGCAGACGGGCTCGACGACGACCGCCGCGTCCGCGCCGCCCACGAGCGCGGCCGGCCCCGCAACCACGTCGCGCCCGCCGACCTCGGGCGTAACGCCCACCGCGCCCGCGCCCGCGCCCGCGCCCGCACCCGCTGCCACCACGACCACGACTGCGCCGCGCGTGATCGACCGGTCGGCCGCGCGAACTGTCGCGCCCGACGACTCCGGCTCCCCGCTTCCGTTGGTGCTCACCGTCGTGCTCCTCGCGATGCTCGGCGCCGGCGGGTTCGTGGCGACCCGATCCCGGCGCCGGCGTTCGGCATGAGCCGGGCGACGCGGCGGCTGCCGCGCACCCTGCACCCGATCGCGTGGTGGATCTGGGCGATCGGCCTGGCCGTGATCGCGAGCCGCACGACGAATCCCTTGCTCCTCGGGCTCGTGCTCGTCGTGGCCGGGGTGGTCGTCGCCGCGCGGCGCACCGAAGCGCCATGGGCACGCGCGTTCAAGCTGTACCTGCTGCTCGGCATCGTCGTGATCGCGTTCCGCGTCGGCTTCCGCGTCCTCCTCGGCGGCGACGTCGGCGCGGGCGAGCACGTGCTCTTCACGATGCCGCGCATCCCGCTCCCCGGGTTCATGGCCGGCGTGCAGCTCGGCGGCGCGGTGAGCGCCGACAGCGTGGTGTCGGCCGCGTACGACGGGCTGCGACTCGCGACGCTCCTGTGCTGCATCGGCGCGGCCAACACGCTCGCGAACCCGAAGCGCGCGTTGCGGGTGCTCCCCGCCGCGCTGTACGAGCTGGGCGTCACGATCACCGTTGCGATCACGGTCGCGCCCCAACTCGTCGAGAGCGTGCAACGCGTCCGGCGCGCCCGCAAGCTCCGCGGCGACACCGCGCGCGGGCGCCGCGCGGTGCGCGGCATCGCCATGCCCGTCATCCACGACGCACTCGATCGCTCGTTCCAGCTGGCCGCGGCGATGGACTCGCGCGGGTACGGGCGCTCGGGCGCGGTCCCGACGCGCGTACGCCGCGTCACCGCGGTGTTGCTGCTCGCCGGCCTGGTCGGTCTCTGCCTCGGGACCTACGGACTGCTCGACACGACGACGCCACGCGTGCTCGGGGTACCCACACTCGCGTTCGGCATCGCGTTGGCCGCTGCCGGGATCGTGCTCGGCGGCCGGCGCGTCCGCCGCACCCGCTACCGCCCCGATCCCTGGGCCCGACCCGAGTGGTGCACCGCGCTCTCGGGCATCGCGGCCGCCGTCGCGACCATCGCGGCCGGGGCGCACAACGCGTCGGCGCTCAACCCCTCGACGTTCCCGCTCGCGTGGCCCACCCTGCCCCTGCTGCCGACCGTCGCGATCCTGTGCGCGCTCTTGCCCGCCGTGATCACCCCGCCGCCTCCGCTCCCCACCCCGAGCCCGACGCGGCCCGCGCCGCCACCGGCCGCGCGCGAACCAGTGGCGGCGCACGCGTGATCCGCTTCGAGCACGTCACGATCACGTATCCCGACGCCGAGCAGCCGACGCTGCGCGACGTCGACCTCGTCGTGCCGGCCGGTGAGCTCTGCGTCGTGATCGGCGCGACCGGGAGCGGCAAGTCGACCCTGCTCGGTGCGATCAACGGCCTGGTCCCCCACTTCACCGGCGGCCGGCTCCGGGGCCGGGTCTCGGTCGACGGTCGCGACACCCGGACCCACCCGCCGCGCGAGCTGGCCGACACCGTGGGCGTCGTCACGCAGGATCCGCTCGCCGGCTGTGTCACCGACACCCTCGAGGAGGAGCTCGCCTACGGCATGGAGCAACTTGCGATCGCGCCACCCGTCATGCGCAAACGCGTCGAAGAGACGCTCGATCTCCTCGGACTCTCCGACCTCCGGTACCGCGCGTTGCACCAACTGTCGGCCGGGCAGCTCCAGCGGGTCGCGATCGGCGCAGTTCTCACCGCGCACCCCAAGGTCCTCGTGCTCGACGAGCCGACCTCGGCGCTGGATCCGACCGCGGCCGAGGAAGTGCTCGCAACGATCACGCGCCTCGTACACGACCTCGGCGTCACGGTGGTGATCGCGGAGCACCGGCTCGAACGAGTGGTGCAGTACGCCGACCGCGTCGTGTACCTCCCGGGTGACGGGACCGTCGAGCACGGAGAACCCGATCAGGTTCTCGAGCGCGCGGCCGTCGCGCCGCCGATCGTCGAGCTCGGCCGGCTCGCGGGCTGGAAGCCGCTGCCGCTCTCGGTGCGCGACGCGCGCCGCTGCGCCGTCGCGCTCACCCGTGACCTCGAAGGCGTGGAGCCGCCTCCCGCAGTGCCGCAACCGTTGGAAGCCCGACCGACCGTGTTGCACGCCCGCGGCATCGTGGTTCGCTACGGCGCCGTTGTGGCGGTGCGCGACGTCGATCTCGACCTGCACGCGGGCGAGGTCGTCGCGCTGATGGGCCGCAACGGTGCCGGCAAGTCGTCGTTGCTCTGGGCGCTCCAGGGCTCGGGCGCCCGCAACGGCGGCCGGGTCGACGTCGACGGCCGCGACCCGGCCGACCTCGCGCCGGCCGACGCGCGCCGTTTGGTGGGCCTCGTCCCCCACACCCCCTCGGACCTGCTGTACCTCGACACCGTCGCCCAGGAGCTCGAGCGGGCCGACGCCGAGTCCGCAAGCGCGGGCGGCCACTCGCGGGCGACGCTCGACCGGCTCGCGCCGGGCATACCCGACGAGGCGCATCCACGCGACCTCTCCGAAGGGCAGCGCCTCTCACTGGTGCTCGCGATCCAACTCGCGGCCGCGCCGAAGGTCGTCCTGCTCGACGAGCCGACGCGCGGCCTCGACTACCGCGCGAAGCACGAGCTGGCGTTGATGCTGCGCGAGCTCGCCGCGCTCGGCCACGCGGTCGCGGTGTCGACGCACGACGTCGAGTTCGTCGCCACGAGCGCACATCGGGTGGTCGTGCTGGCCGAAGGCGAGATCGTGGCCGACGGCGACACCGCGAGCGTGATCGTCGCATCGCCCGCGTTCGCGCCGCAGGTCGCGAAGATCCTCGCGCCCCGTCCGTGGCTCACGGTCGAGCAGCTGCGAATCGCCGGCATGCTCGCGGGCGCGACGCCGCGACCCGCGCGCTCGGAGGTCGCGCCGTGAGCTCGTCATTGGCGGCGGTCAAGATCGGACCCCGGACGATCACCGCGCTCGCGCTCGCATCGGCGTTCGGTGTCGTCGCTTTCGCGTGGCCGTTCTTCGCGAGCCGCGGCTCGACGGTCGGCGCGAGCGGGATCGCGCCGGTGGTTTTCGGCGCCCTGCTCTTGCTCGTGCTGGGCGTGGTGTTGGCCGAGTTGTCGGAGGGCGGCCTCGACGCCAAGGCCTTGGCCTTGCTCGGTGTGCTCTCGGCACTCGGCGCCGCCGTGCGACCTCTGGGCGCGGGCACCGCCGGCGTCGAGACGATCTTCTTCCTGCTCGTGATCTCGGGCCGGGCGCTCGGGCCGGGATTCGGATTCAGTCTCGGCTGCACGACACTGTTCGCATCGGCGCTGATAACGGGCGGCGTCGGACCGTGGATGCCGTACCAGATGTTCGCGTGCGCGTGGATCGGTCTCGGCGCCGGATTGCTCCCGAAGGCCGGCGGCCGCCGCGAGCTCGCGCTCCTCGTCGGATACGGCGCCGCGGCCGCGTTCGTCTACGGCTTCCTGCTCAACCTCTCGTTCTGGCCGTTCACGCTCGGCGCACGCACGCATCTGTCGTTCGTTCCCGGTGGGTCGGTCGTCGCGAACCTGCACCGGTACCTCTTGTTCGACGCGACGACGTCGCTCGGCTGGGACACCGGTCGCGCGATCACCAACGCGCTGCTGATCGCGGTCGCCGGCGGCGCGGTGCTCGGCGCGCTCCGGCGCGCGGCCAGGCGCGCGTCCTTCGACGCCCCCGTCGAATTCGAACCCGCCGAGCTCGACCCAGAGCTCGAACCGGCGTGACTGAGCGGTCTCCCAGACCGCCTCCTCACGCGGGTTCGCAGGGGTTAGGCGGGTTCGAGGGTGGGGAGACCGCGGCGCTCGAGCACGGGGCGGAGCAGGTCGACGAAGTTGTCCCAGTAGAAGCGCCGGCGCGCGTCTTCGTCGGTCGCGGCCGCGTCCATGCTGCGCTCGAAGCGCCCGATCGGGTTGCGGCCGCCTTCCACGTGCGGGAAGTCGGAGGAGAACATGCACATCTCCGCGCCGGCGTTCGCGATGGTCCACCCGGTGTCCTCGTGCGGGTACGGCGTGGCGCGCACCTGCCGGCGCACGTACGCACTCGGCCGCTCGTCCATGCGCTGGAGCCGCTCCTCGTTCTTCCGGAACGCCTCGTGCGCGGAGTCGAGCATGCGCATCCAACTCGGTATCCACGACGCGCCGACCTCGATCACACCGATCCGCAGGTCGGGGTGGCGGAGCAGCACACCGTCGATCACGAGCGCGTTCAACGTCTGCATCACCGGGAGCGGGATCGACAGATAGTCGATCGACTTGAAGTTGCCGTCGCCACCGTGGAAGTCGGGAACCGGCGGCAGGCCGTTCTCGAAGAACTTCGGGTTCATGACGTTCGCGCCGGCTCCGGCGACGTGCAGCACGACCGGAACTCCGGCCTCGGCGGCCATCGCCCACACCGGCTCGAGGTCGACGTGGCTCGGCGAATGGCCCGGAGGGCAGTACTG
>CAZLEC010000221.1:0-7023 GCA_964558245.1 uncultured Burkholderiales bacterium
GGCCTCCCAGCGCGGTGTACTCCTCGTGGAGCGCCGCGACCGGCGGGGCCCCGGGAACGTCGATCTTCTCGGCGAAGCCCGGCGTCGCGACGTGGATCGCGTCCTTGGTGAGGAACATGAGCGCCTGCTTTCCTGCTCGCAACGCCTCGACACCGACGAGGTAGCCGATCAGGACGTTCTCCGGCTCCTCGGCGCCGTGGTTCAGGCAGATCAGCACCTTGCTGTCGGCGGCGGGGCCGGCGGGGTTCGTGGACTCGGTCATGACTCGGTCACCTTCTCCTGTATGTGGATGTTCGTGCACGGGTTGGCTGCGCCGAGGCGAATCGGAAGCTCGTCGAGGCCACGGAGGACGAGGCCGTCGCCGTGCGTCCACCGCAGCTCGCTTCGGTCGACCGCGAGGCGGAGCCCGGGAAAGCGGCCGAGCAGCGCGCCGAAGGCGACGCGAGCCTCCAGCAGCGCGAGCGGCGCACCGAGGCAGAAGTGGATGCCGTGCCCGAACCCGAGGTGCGCGCGCGGCTCGCGCGCGATGTCGAGCCGGGCGGGGTCGTCGTAGAAGTTTGGATCACGGTCGGCCGCGCCCAGGCCGATCAGCACCTGCTTGCCCGCCGGGATGCGCACGCCTGCGAGATCGAGCGGTTCGGTCGTGACCCGGAAGGTGGCATGCGGAACCGGCGCCGAGTACCGGATCAGCTCCTCGATCGCGGCCGGCATCCGGTCGAGGTCGTCGCCCAGCCGGCGCAGCTGATCGGGATGGTCGACGAGGTCGACGATCCCGTTGCCGATGAGGCTCGTGGTCGTGTCGTGACCGGCGACGATCAACTGGAACAGGCTCGACAAGAGCTCCTGTTCGGTCAACTGGTCGTCGTCCTCGCTCGCGGTCACCAGCACGCCGACCAGGTCGTCGTGGGGCTGCGCTCGATGGGTCGCGACGAGCCGCTCGAGCGACGCGACGATCGCGTCGGATGCGGCCACCGCCGCGGGCGGCGGAGAACCGCTCCACGGTTGGAACAACGTGCGGAACGACTGGTGGAGGCCGGCCCGTTCGTCGTCGGGCACGCCGAGCAGCTCGCAGATGACACGGAACGGCAGCGGGTGCGCGTAGCCCTCGACCATGTCGACGACCGCGTCCGGCCCGGTGGCCTCGAGCGCGTCGAGCAACTCGTGGGCGATGCGCTCGATCGACGGTTCGAGCGCGGCGACCCGCGTCGGCGCGAACGCCCGCGCCACGAGCCGGCGCAACCGGGTGTGGTCGGGCGGATCGACACTCAGCATGTGCCGCGCGAACGCGGGGCCGGGAAGGCCCGCGTCCACGACGTCGGGATCCTGCTGGAGCGCGGCAACCATGTCCTTCGACAGGCGGCGGTCCTTGAGTGCCTCGCGTGCCGCGTCGTGACCGAGCACGAGCCACGCGTCGTGACCGTCGGCGAGGCGAACCTGGTGCACGGGGCACTCGGCTCGCATCGACTCGAACCGCGGATACGGATCGTTGCGGGTGGTGTCGTCCCAGGCGCCCCAGGCCTCCTGGGCCGCGATCGCCTCAGACATCGAAATGCGCCTGACAGAAGCCCGAGCACAGCAACGACATGCTCCGTATCCGTCCGGTCACCGCGGTGTCGGCGTACACGTGCTGTTCCACGACCATGGTCTCGGCGCCGAAACGACCCCCGTGCACCCGCACGCGCCAGCGCAACTGGAGCCGGGGGCCGACTTGACCCACCGACGCGTCGACGACCTCGAACTCGTCGGCGTCGCCGAACCACCGCTCGAACGCCGACCGGATCTCGGCCGCGCCCCGCCATTCGTCGAAGCCCCGAGGGAGGAGGGCTTTCAGCGTGGCGTCGTCGTCGAGCGTGGCCCCGAGCCGGCCGAAGTCGCGGGCGGCGAGCGCCTCGAGGAACGACCCGGCCACGGCGAACTGGGGAGTTGACGGCGATGCATCGGCGATGTCCATACCGCTGTTCTACGGCAGCGGCTCGGTTGCCGGCATCGGGCAACTACCCGATCTTTGGTCAGGTCCCGGGCGGTTCGACGAGTCCGTTCTGCATCGCGAACAACGCCGCGCTGGTGCGCGTGGTCACGCCGAGCTTCGTGTAGATGTGCTCGACGTGGGACGACACGGTCTTGCGGCTGATCGTCAGCGCCTCGGCGATCTGCGGATTCGACAGCCCCCGCGCGAGGAGCACCAGCACGTCGACTTCGCGCCGAGTCAGTCCGGCCGGGAGCGCGGCGCGCCGGCTGACCCGATGGCCCGCGGCGGTCAGCACGGCCGCGACTGCATCGCCGTCGAGCCGTCCGGCGCGCACCTCCTCGCGCATCGTGGCCACCGCCGCGTCTCCGTCGAGGGCCGGTCGGTGCGGTCGGGGCTCGCGCAGTGCGTGGTACACGTCGGCCGCCGCCAACAGCCGCGCCGGCATCGAGAGCGCGTTCCCAGCCAGCCCGTGCGGATAGCCGGTCCCGTCGAGACGCTCGTGATGCTGCGACGCGCAGGCGACGATAGGTGCGAGCGCCGGAACGCGGGCGAACATCCGCCCGGTGAGATACGGATGGGTGCGGGCCCGCTCTTGCTGCGCGACCGTCCACGGCTCGGTCGCGTTCCAGACCGCGCTGATCACACCGACCATGCCGACGTCGTGGATCGCTCCGGCCCGCCGCAGGTTCACCACTTCCGCTTCGGGCATCCCCGAGGTCGCGGCTGCTCCGGCAACCAGCTCTGCGACTCCTCGCGAATGGCCGATGCGAAGCGGTGCCTTGAGGTCCGAGAAGTCACCGAGCGCGTACAACGCGGCGTCGAGCTGTTCGCCGGTCAGCGGTTGACCCAACCGGGGGTCGAGATCGATCACCTGGTCCCACGCCTGGAACGAGCGGAGCCCTTCGAGCACGACGCCGGGTTGCGCGCAGAAGCGGTCGACGAGATCCGGATCGAACTGGGTGCCCCGCCGGGTCCTCGCGACCTCGATCGCGGCGTCGACGCCTCCGGAATGGTGAAACGCCTCGATGCAGTCGGCGAGATGGACGAGACGAATGGCCAACCCGAGCTCGGTCCGGCTGACGCGACCGGGAACGCCCTTGCCGTCCCACCGCTCGAACGCCTGGATCAACGGCGCGCAGACGTCGTCGCCCAGCTCGAGCCGGTGTGCGAGCTCGCTCGCCGACTGGCAGTGCGACTCCATCACTTGTTGCACCGAGCGGCCGGCCGAGGCGAGGAACTTGCCGACCATCCCGATCCGGCGCAGCCGAGAGCTACCGTGACCGAGGTGTCGAGCCACGAACACGGCCATCGTCACGCCGGCCAGATCGTCGTCGTGCGAGTCGGCGTAGAGCGTCGTCTCGTCGCCGAACAGCTCGGCCAGCTCACTCGTGTCGGTCGCGCAGGCCACCCAAGTGAGCAGTGACGTGTAGTAGGTCGCGGCGCTGACCTCCGGCGGGACTTCCGCGATCTCGGCGAGCCGCATGGCGATGACCGTCTGGCGCAGGACGCGCTCCACCGGTCGTCCCATGCCGAGATCCGACACCAGCGACAGTGTCGCGACCAGCTCCGACAGCCTGACGGGCTCGGCAGTCATTTCGAGACGATACTTCCGCCGAATATGCCGGCGGAACACCGGCCGGCCGAGCACCGACGCGAACGACCGAAGCGGCAAAGGCGCGCGCACAGCCGGTAGCGCGAGACTCGCCGTCGTGATCGAGCCCAGGTTTGGATACGCCGATAGCGACGGACTCGACATCGCGTACGCCGTGTACGGCGATGGCCCGGTCGACGTGCTCGTCGTGACGGGGATGATCGGCCATATCGGGATGAGCGAGGAACTCCCGTGGTATCGGGAGGTGGTCGAACGGGTCCCGTCGTTCGCGCGCCTCATCATGATGAACAAGCGGGGCGAGGGTCTCTCCGACGGCCACCGCTCGCTGACGACGTTCGAGGACGCGATCGACGACGTGCGGAGCGTGCTCGACGCGGTGGGGAGCGATCGTGCCGTCATCATGGTCGGAACCGACGCGTGCCCTCTGGGGATCCTGTTCGCGGCGATGCACCCCGATCGGGTGGCGGGGCTGGTTTGCCGTGAGGCGTGGGCGCGCCCCTTCGCAGTTACCGACGAGTCGATTCGATCGGACGGTCCGCGCACCGAGTTCATGCGGCAGCTGCTCGACCTCTGTCGTCGCGAGTGGGGTACTGGCGGGTTCTTGTCGATCACGGTCGACGGCGCTCCCGACGAGCACACATTGCGCACCGCCGCGGCCCGTTGGGAGCGCAGCGTCGCGACACCCCGGCGGGCAGAACAGCGATTCTGGATGTTCGGCTTCACCGACGTCCGCTTCGCGTTGCCGCTCGTGTCGTGCCCCACACTGGTGGTCCACAACCGCGGAGACTTCGGCTACCCGCCCGAGTTGGGTCGATTCGTCGCCGAGCACGTGGCGAACGGGACCTTCGTCGAGTTGCCCTACGACAGGATCTACTCGTGGAGCGGCGAAGCCGAGCACGACGCGCTCGACCACGTCGAACGTTTCGTGCGCGAGGAGCTGGGTGTGGCGACGACCTCGCCCCAGCGGATGTTGATGACCGTGCTGTTCACCGACATCGTCGACTCGACGCGTACCGCGCGTGAGGCCGGCGACGTTGGCTGGCGGCGACAACTGAACCGGTTCGAAGCCGATTCGGCGACGATCATCGGCCGGCGGCGGGGCGCCGTCGTCAAGACCACCGGCGACGGCGTCGTCGCGACGTTCGACGGACCGGGGCGGGCCGTCGAAGCGTCGGTCGAGTTGCGCGACCACGCGCGCAGCCTCGGGTTGGAGCTCCGAGCCGGCCTGCACACCGGCGAGATCGAACGCCGGGCCGACGACATCCATGGACTCGCCGTGCACCTCGCGTCGCGCGTGCAGAGTGCCGCGGCTCCCGGCGAGGTCGTGGTCTCGCGAACGGTCGTCGATCTCACGATCGGATCCGACCTCACCTACCGACCGCACGCCACCGAGGACCACCTCAAAGGATTCGACCGCACCTTCGAGCTCTTCACCGTGTGTTGAATCGGACGCGACCGAAGGACTTCTCCCGGCCGCGCCACGCTGCGTGGAGCCGCCTACCCCAACCGCGTCAGCACGTTGCGGGTGATTTGCTCGATCTGCGGGTCCCGCGCGGCCAGCCCGTGAGCCCAGTCGGTCGACCCCGAAGTGAGCACCGTCGCGCCCGCGTCGTTGGTGTACGCACCCAGTAGCGCGTGGCCGTGGCGTATGCGTTCCATCGCCTCGGGGTCACGCGTACCGAACACGCGTGACGCGATGTACTCCAGCTCGCTCGGCTCGCCCGGCCGGGGCGGACGAGGCGCGGTCTCGCGCGTGAAGTGCTGCGTCGGGCACGTACCCAGGATCTCGAACGTGGCCGGTGTCCCGTCCTCGCCGGTCGGGTACGGCAGCCCGTCGCGATACGTGAACACGCACCCGTCACACTCGTAACCGACGGCGGTCGCCGCGGCGCCGAGCACGTCGCCGTAGCCGAGACCGGTGCCGGCGAAGATCCAGTGACCGGCGCGGTGCACGGTGTAGCCGCCGAGGCCGGCGGTCACGTTGCGACCGATGCGGTGATAGCCGCCGCGGGTGAACGAGACGCCGGTCATGTGGTTCTCCGGGCGACCGACGACCACGTCGGACCAGAACGTCGTCACCTCCGCTTCGCGGTCGGTCCCCATGAGCGGGTCGTCCTTGAAGAAGCCCTTGTAGCCCACCATCACGTCGTGATCGTCACCCTCGATGCGCACCTGCCACAACGACGTGTTGCCGGAGAAGAACGCCGCGTTGCCGCCGCGCGCGACAAATGCCTCCACCGTGTCGCGCATTCCCTTCGACCAGTACTCGTCGTGCCCGACCGACAGGTACAAGTGCGCGCCGTCGAGCACCTCGGGGTGTTCTTCGAGATCGGCGTTCGTGCACACACCGATCTCGAACCCTTCGCGTTCGGCCCACTCGATGAACGGCAGCTCCCAGTCGGGCCAACCCGCAGACCCGGCGTAGCCCGAAAGGTGATTGAGCGTGACGTATCCAACGTGCGCGGCGTTCTGCGGATCGGGCGCGCCGGTGCCCGTGACGCGCCGCCCCTTCCCCGGCGGCTTGTACAGATAGCCGGCCGCCATCGGGCGCTGCATCGCAACGTGGGTGCCGCCGGTGTACAGGTTCGGCCCGCCGAAGTCGTTGTAGGCGTACCAGGTGTTGGTGGCCAGCGCGAGCACGATGCGCGTGCCGGAAGCCGGACGCACGACGAAGAACGCGTAGTCGCGCCGCACCTTCTCGCCGACGTCGATCTCCATCACGACCTCGTAGTAGCCCGACCGCCAGGTCGGGTCGACGTCGAGCGTGAGCGCGACCGGCCAGCCGCAACCCTTCGAGGCCGCATCGTTCGGCGTCTCGTGCGCTCCCGCCGCGACACCCTCCGGCGGCGAGCTGAACACGATCTCGCGTTGCGCGCCGACCCGCGCCACCTCGACGCGCACCGGCCGGTCGCCCGCCGACGACAGGTGCAGACCGACCTGCTCGCCCGCGCCCACTGATTGCGGCCAGCAATACCCCGTCACGACCTCGCGAACCATCGCCCGACAATAACTGGGCGAGGCCGGCGCTTGCCGCAACGCCTCACGGCCGGTGAGACTTGCGCTCACGGCGCGACGACAAACGGTCGCCGACGACTTCGGGGAGATCAACAATGTCCGAATCCGGTGCGAAGGAAATGCACTTCGAGGCTCCCGGCCCGGGGTCGTGGAGCTTGGACCCGGTGCACTTCCCGCGACCGGTCACGCGGTACTGGGCGGAGATGCACCCCGAACCGTTCGGCCGGGGCACCCACGAGTTCATGGCGTTCTACGGGACTCCGCTCTACGGAATGGAGACCGCATACGTCAACGGCTTCGCCTACCACTTCATGCGCCCGGCACCCGACGAGGAGATCCCGCAGCGATTCGCGCGCGCCGAGGAAGTGTGGGAGCGCAAGGTCTGGCGCGAGCAGCTGCGCGAGTGGGACGAGACCTTCAAGCCGGC
>CAZLEC010000222.1:0-7017 GCA_964558245.1 uncultured Burkholderiales bacterium
CGAGCGGTGACGACAAGCTCGTGACCTTCCAGACCTCGATCGAGTTCCTCGTCGCGGTCGTGATCGGCGGCACCGCGACGGTCGTCGGGCCGCTCATCGGCGGCTTCGCCGTCGTGTACATCCAGAAGTGGGCAACCGACGCATTTCCGAACAAACCCATCATCTCCCCGGCGACGTTCGGCATCGTCCTGATCGTCCTGATGTACGTGCTCCCCGACGGAGTGGTCGGGGGCGGTCGGCGACTTCGCGGGTTGGCCGGTCGTACACTCCGGGCTCGCCGCAGACGTGACGTGAATCCCGCACCACTGTGACCGGAAGCTTCCCCCGAAGAAGAGGACGTCCCATGATCGATCGTCGTGCGAGTCGTGCGATTGGAATGCGCCGCGGCGTCGCGACTGCACTGGTCGTCGCCGTCGCGTTGGTCGGTGCCGCCTGCGGCGGCAACCGGTCGACCGCGAAGCCGAGTACCAGCTCTCCCGCGGTGAGCACGGCCGGGAGCGGCTCGTCGGCGTCGCTGATCGACACGTCGAACTGCCCTCCGAACACCGACACGACGGGCGTGAGCGGCGACACGATCACGATCGGCACGAGCGTCGCGGAATCGGGGACGTACGCGCCGTTCAGCGCGATCCTCGACGGTGAGCAGGCGTACATCGACTACACGAACGCCAACGGGGGCGTCACCGTTGCCGGCAAGAAGTACAAGATCAACCTGGTCGCCAAAGACGATCAATACGTCGCGTCGCAGACCGTCAACAACGTCAACTCGCTGCTGAACGACAACCACGTGTTCGCCTTGCTCGACGTGGTCGGCACCAAGAACAACCTGGCCATCCGCAACCTCGTGAACACCCAGTGTGTGCCCGATCTCTACGCGGCGAGCGGGGCCACGCAGTGGGGCAACCATCAGTATCCGTGGCTGATCGGCTCGGAGCTCGTGCCGTATCCGCTCGAGGTGCGGCGCTTCGTCGACTACCTGGAGCAGACGAAGCCCGACGCCACGATCGCGGTCCTCCGGGCCAACGACGACTTCGGTCAGTCGTACGCCGACACCCTCACGCAGATGGTCAAGGGCACCAAGCTGAAGATCGTGCAGACCCAGCAGTACGACAGCGCGGGCTCCCAGGTCACGACGCAGGTGAACAGCCTGGCGAGCACGAAGGCCGACGTCTTCTTCCTCGGCGCCACGTTGCTCGCCTGCCCGGCCGCGCTGACGGCCGCGCAGAACGCGGGCTGGCACCCGATCATCTACATGTCGGGCACGTGCGTTTCGAAGGTCCTCTTCAGCATCGCCGGCGCCGCGGCGAACGGCGTGTTCAGCGTCACGCCCTTGCTCGACCCGGCCGCGCCCGTGAACGCCTCGAATCCCGCGATGCAGCTCTACCGGGCGCAGGTCGCGAAGTACAAGCCGAAGGCCGATCTCGACGACGGGATCGTCGGCTACGGCTGGACGACCGGTGCGCTGTTCGTGAAGACCCTCGAGAGCTCACCGAGCCTCACCCGTAGCGCGGTGATGGAGACCGCGCGCACGCTGAAGGATGTCAGCGGCGTCGGTCTCGAGATCCCGGCCGCCAAGTGGAACACGTCGGCGAACGACTGGTTCGTCGGTGAGACGTTCCAGTTCATCAAGTACGACGCCAACGCGAAGCACACGGACCCGGTCGGCTCGCTCACGAATGACGACGGTCAGACTGCGAAGCTCACGCCGAGCGAGCTGATCAACCAGTAGGCACGAGCGCGGCGAGCACGCACGCGAGGGCCGCGAGGTCGGTGACGACCTCGAGGCCCTCTCGCGTCACGAGCCAGTCACGGTTGCGCTCCTGCAGCTCGCGTTCGGGGTCGTAGCGATTCAGGTACACGACGACGCGGTGCGTGGGCAGCAGCTCGACGCTCATCCGCACGACGTTGATCGTTCCCAGCTCAGCGTCGGCGACGAGCACGATCAGCGCCGGCCGCAGCGCGGCAACCAACGTGACGGTGTCACCGTCGGCCGCCAGCGGGGAGCGCACGCCCCCGACGCTCTCGACGAGCACGATGCCGCCGCGCGGCGAGCTGTCGGTGATCTCGGTGGCGAGGTCGGCGACGGTGAACGGCGGGGAGCCGAGCGCCTCGGCGGCCATGGGCGGAGCCATCGCCAAGGGGAGCCAGCGGTGCGCGGGGCACACCGTTTCGGGGTCCTCGCCGGTGGCCGCGCCGAGGATCTCGGCGTCGGTCGGCGCGTCGCCACCGCGGTCGAACGACTGCACGGGCTTGCGCGCCACCACCTCGATGCCGCGTTGTCGGAGTGACGCGGCCAGGGCGGCGGTGACCCACGTCTTGCCGACGTCGGTTCCCGTCCCGGCGACGACGACGAACGTCATGGCCCGACTCGAGACCAACGTCGATCGAGCGGGCTCATCGAGCGGGACTGCGCGCATCGCCGAACACCTCGCCGAGCGCGGCGAGCAATCGGTCGACCTGCGCGTCGGAGTGGGCCGCGCTCATCGCGACGCGCAACCGGGAAGTACCCGGCGCGACCGTGGGCGGTCTGATCGCGGGCACGACGAGACCGTGCTCGAGCAGCAACGCGGACGCGCCGATCGCGCGCTGCTCGGCTCCGCACACGAACGGCACGATCGGCGACGGATGACCCGGACGGAGCCGGTCGACGTTCGCGCGCAAGCGGGCCACCAGCGCATCGCCCTCGGGGGAGCGCCACACGCGCAGCGCGGCGAGCGCGGCGGCGGTGTCGGCGGGTGTCGGAGCCGTCGTGAAGATGTACGGGCGGCTCGAATTCTCGATCAGGTCGATGTATCGCTGCGGCCCCGCGACGAACCCGCCGAGCGACCCGAGCGTCTTCGAGCAGGTGCCGACGCGGAGCAGGTCGGCGCCCGCGTCGACGTGCACCTCGGGCCCGAGCACGGCGTGCGCCTCGTCGAGCACGAGCAACGCCCCTTCGGTGGCACAGAGCTCTGTCAAGGCGTCGACGTCGGCCGCGTCACCGTCCATCGAGAACACCGTGTCGCTCACCACGAGCGCCCGGCGGCCGCCCCGGTCGCGCAGGAGCGTGCGCAGCTGATCGAGGTCTCGGTGCCGGTACACCGCGGTGTCGGCGCGCGCGAGCCGGCAGCCGTCGATGATCGAAGCGTGATTGAGCTCGTCGGAGCACACCAGCACGCCGGCCGTCCCGAACGCCGTGAGCACGCCGAGGTTCGCGGCGAAGCCGGTGGGGAAGAGCGCGCTGCGCTCGGTGCGCTTCCACGCCGCGAGCTCGCGTTCCAGCTCACTGTGGATCGGGCGCGACCCCACGATGAGCCGCGCGGAGCCCGATCCGGCGCCCCAACGGTCGAGCGCGTCGTGCGCGGCGGCGATCACGGTGGGATGGGCGGTGAGGCCGAGGTAGTCATTCGACGCAAACGACACGACCGCCCGGCCTTCGGCGTCCTCGCCAACGGGTCCGAGCGCGTCGAGATCGCGAGGCGCTCGCCAGCGACCCGACGCGCGGATCGTGCGGGCCTCGCCGGCGGCCCACGCGGCCCACGTCACGGCGCGCCGTCCGGGACCTCGCACACCTCGTCGATCGAGTCGGAGAGCGCGGCGACGATCCGGTGCAGCTCGGGCGACGTGATCGTGAGCGGCGGCATCACCACCACGGTGTCGCCGATCGGGCGCAGGAGCACTCCCCGCTGCACCGCGGCCGCCGACACCCGCCGGCCCCAGCGCAACCCGTCGGCCGGCGGCGCGAGCTCGACGCCGCCCATGAGTCCCTCGAGCCGGACCTCGCGCACGGCGGGCTTCGACAAGACGCGGTCGTGCAGCAGCGCGCGCAGCTCGTCGGAGCGGTCGCGGACGTTCTCGAGCACGTTCCACGCTTCGAAGAGCTCCAGGTGGCGCAACGCGACCGCGGCCGCGAGCGCGTTCCCGCCGTACGAGTGGCCGTGATAGAGCGTGCGCGCGCCGAGATCGTCGCCGAGGAACGACCGGAACACGCGGTCGCTCGCGACCGTCACCGACATCGGCAGGTAGCCAGCGGTCATCGCCTTGCCGAGGCAGAGCAGGTCGGGGCGCAGCCGCGCCTGTTCCGATGCGAAGAGTGTGCCGGTGCGCCCGAACCCGGTCGCGACCTCGTCGCAGATGAGGAGCACGTCGTGGGTCGCGCACGCGGCGCCGAGGCGCGCGAGCCCTGCTCGATCGGCGAGTTGCATGCCGGCCGCGCCCTGCACGAGCGGCTCGACGATCACGGCGATCAGCTCGGTTGCGTGGCGCGCAACCATCGCGCACGCGGTGTCGAAGCACCCCGGATCGCCGAACGCGGGCGCGCGCAACACCGGGAACCGCAACGGCGCGAACACGTCGGCGCCGAAGCCGTCGTCGCCCACCGACAACGCGCCGATCGTGTCGCCGTGGTACGCACCGCCGAACGCAAGGAAGTGCCGGCGCGGCGCGCCGAGATTCGCCCAGTGCTGGAACGCGATCTTGAGCGCCTGCTCCACCGCCGACGCGCCGTCGGACGCGTAGAGGAAGTGCGGCTCGTCGACCGGGACGACGCGCGCGAGCGCCTCCGACAGCTCGATCACGGCCCGGTTGCCGTTGCCGAGCATCGTCGAGTGGGCGCCGAGATCGAGCTGTTGGCGGATGGCGTCGTCGAGCTCGGGCACGTGATGGCCGAGTGTGTTGACCCACAGCGACGAGATTGCGTCGAGGTAGCGCCGGCCGTCGACGTCGATCAGCTCGTGGCCTTCGGATCGCTCGACGATGACCGGCTCGTTGTCGGTGAAGGACGCCATTTGCGTGAACCCGTGCCACACGACCGCCGCGTCGCGCTCAGCCCACTCTTTTGCCGTCACAGCGGGTGATTCTGACCCACAATGGTCGTGATGCCCCAAGCGCCGGCGCCGAGCCCCCAGCCGCCCGACCCGCTGACCCTGCGCGACCGGTTGCTCGCGGCCACCTATCGGTGTGTGGCCCGATTCGGTCTGGGCAAGACCACCCTCGAGGACGTCGTGAAGGAGTCGGGCCTGTCCCGGGCGACGATCTACCGCCAGTTCCCCGGCGGGCGCGACGAGCTCCTCCTCGAGACGGTCGGCTGGGAGCTCGCCAACTACTTCACCGCGCTCGCCGACCACGTTCGGGATGCTCCCGATCTGGTGCAGCTCCTCGAACAGGGCCTCGTGTACGCGCAGGGCTCGGTGGCCGAGCACGTCGTGCTCCGCAAGATCCTCGACACCGAGCCGGAGCGGCTGCTGCCGCTGCTGACCGTCGAGTCGGCCAAGACGCTCCCGTTCATCGCCGACTTCTTGCACCCGTACCTGCTGCGCGAGCAGGGAGCCGGCCGGCTGCGGGACGGTGTCGACCTCGACGGCGCGGCGGAGTACCTCGCCCGCTCCATTCTGTCGTTGATCAACGCGCCGGGCCGCTGGGATTTCGGCGATCCGGCCCGGGTGAGCGAAGTCGTCCGCGACGAGCTCCTCGGCGGGATCGTGGCATGAGCAGCCAGGCGCAGATCCGGAGGCCCGGATGGTCGAGTTGTCGCGCACCGGCGGTCGAGGGCCGGAGGTCGTAGCCGCATGAGCATCGACCGGCCCGAGCCGGAGCCCGACCCGAGTCCCGAGCCGTTCCTGTTTCGCATCCTCCGCTCGACGATCGCGCCGCCGGTGCTCGGCGACGCCGGACACGACGCACCGCTCTCGCGGCGGGGCCGGATCCTGTTCTGGGGCACCGTCTCCGTGCTGGTCGTCGCCGTCGCGGTGCTGTTCCTCGCCACGGCGTCGAGATGAGTGCTCGCGGTCGCGAGCGCCAATGTGACGGCTGACACGTTGACGCGATGAGACGATCAGCGCTGTATTGTCTCAGTGGTGCCCGCACGAGCGAACGCGCAGCCTGACCGCATCCTCGACGCCGCCCTCGCCTGCATTGCCCGCGTCGGCGTCGCCAAGACCACCCTCGACGACGTCGCCCGTCAGGCCGGCTGCGCCCGGGCCACCGTCTACCGCTGCTTCCCGGGCCGCGACGCGCTGCTCCGCGCCGCGCTCGACCGCGAGGTGCAAGCCCTCACGCAGCAGGTGATCGACGCCGCCGACCGGGCCGAGACGCTGACCGACGCGATCGTCGCCGTCGTCCTCGCCGCGGCGGAACCCTTCCGCACCCACGCCGCCCTCGGGTTCGTCCTCGAGCACGAGCCCGAGATCGTGACCGCGCAGCTCTCCTTCGAGCGGGGGAGCGCGCTCCTCACGACTGCGGCCGCGCTCGCGGCGCCGGCGTTCTCGCGCTTCGTCCCCGCCGAACGAGCCGAGCGGCTCGCCGAGTGGGTGGCGCGTCTCACGCTCTCGTATCTCTGCAATCCGTCGGAGCACGGACAGCTCGACGATCCCGCCTACGTGCGGGCGTTGGTCGTCGACTACGTCCTGCCCGGTGTCACTCGAATCATCGGCCCGCCCGCATCCGCTACCGCTCGCGAAGGAGTCTCGCAATGACCACCAACATGGAACTCATCGGACGCGACGACATCAACGACCTCGAGGCGATCCTCTCGGTGTGCAACACCGACGCCGACGCGATCGTGCACGCCGTGAAGTCGAACGCCGACGCGGTGTTCACGTGGGACTACGAGCGCAGCCGCACGCCGCTCATCAAGCTCTACGAGAAGGCCAAGACCTCGCAGTGGAACGTCACGACCGACCTCGACTGGTCGATCGAGGTCGACCAGGTGAAGATGGCGCTCGAGAACGTCCAGGCCGACCAGAGCTTCTTCTCCGAGACCATCGATCTCAAGGGCACGCCCTTCGAGAAGTGGGGCGAGAAGGAGTGGATCGAGTTCGGCGTCGAGTCGCAGAACTGGCTGCTCTCGCAGTTCATGCATGGTGAGCAGGGTGCGCTGCTGTGTACGGCCCGAATTGTCGAGACCGTCCCGTGGATCGACGCGAAGTACTACGCCGCCACGCAGGTGATGGACGAGGCCCGGCACGTCGAGGTGTTCGCCAAGTACCTCGACGACAAGCTCTCGGGTCACTACCCGATCAACGCGCACCTCGGCCTGCT
>CAZLEC010000223.1:0-7014 GCA_964558245.1 uncultured Burkholderiales bacterium
AAGCTCCTCGCGATCGCTATCGTGATCGGCGGCTGGCAAATCGAGGTGTGGTCGGGCTGGAAGAAGCAGTACGTCGTGCCGTCGCCGTTCACCGTGCTCGACGCCTTGTGGCACGACCCCGGCACCATGCTGTCGGCGAGCTGGGTGACGCTCACCCACGGCGGTCAGGGGTTCCTGCTCTCCATGCTCATCGGGGGCGCAGTCGGCATCGCGGTGGCACGAGTCCCGATCCTGCGCGCCGCCATCGGCTCGATCATCACCGGCCTCCAGACGATGCCGTCGGTCGCGTGGGTCCCGCTCGCCATCATCTTGTTCCACGAAGGACCGGGCACGGTCACGTTCGTGGTCGTGCTCGGCGCGGCGCCGTCGATCGCCAACGGCATCATCGACGGCATCGACCACGTGCCGCCCGTGTTGCTGCGCGCCGGCCGCGTGCTCGGCGCGCGCGGTTTCGGCGCGCTGCGCCACGTCGTGATCCCGGCCGCGTTGCCGGCCGTTGTCGGCGGCCTGAAACAAGGGTGGGCATTCGCGTGGCGCAGCCTGATGGCCGCCGAGCTGATCGGCTCGCTGGGCGGCCGGCTCGGCATCGGTCAGCTGCTCAACGGCGCGCAGGTACAGGACGACTACATCGGGGTGTTCGAGGCGATGATCGTGATCCTGATCATCGGCATCCTCATCGACTCGCTGGTGTTCGGCACCCTCGATCGCGCGATCCGGCGCCGCTACGGCCTCATCGACGCCGCCGCGACGTAACCCGAGCGTCCCTTACCGGTCGCGCTCCTCGATCTCGACCTTGCTCATCTTGTCGCCGACCTCGGTCTTGTCGGCGACGTCGAGACCCTCGACCACGTAGCCGAAGAGGTTGTAGCTCTTGGCGAGCTTGCGCTCGCAGTCGTCGATGCAGATGAAGAACTGCGAACCGTTCGTGTCGGGGCCGGAGTTGGCCATCGCGACCGCGCCGTGCGAGTACTCGCTCTTGACCGGCTCGTCGGCGAACTTGTAGCCGGGCCCGCCGCGCCCCGAACCCTCGGGGCAGCCGCCCTGGATGACGAACTCGGGCACGACGCGGTGGAACGTGAGCCCGTCGTAGTAACCGTCGCGCGCGAGACCGACGAAGTTGTTGACCGTGTTGGGCGCGAGTTCCGGATCGAGGTCCATCACGATCGTGCCGCGATTGGTCGTGATCGTCGCCCGGTACATCTTGGACGGGTCGGTCTGGGACTCGGGCTTCTTCGCCACGGGAGGGTCTCCTTGGGTCATTTCGGGCTACCGGCCGACTTCTGTGCCTTCTCGGCCTGGGCAAGCGCGGCGAGCACTTGCGGGCGAATCGGGTCGGAGTCGTCGGTGAGCAACAGGAACTGTTGGAACTGCGGGATGGCGTGCTTCGCGTCGCCCTCGAACTGGAACAGGATGACGCCCTTCAGCGCGTACGCATCAGGGTATTTCGGATGAGCCGTGATCACCTCGTTGATCCGATCCAGCGACGCGGCGAACACGGGCTCGCGCGCCTTCGGATCGCTGATTTGCTCGGCGAGCAGTGCGCCGGCCCAGGCAGCGTAGGTCGGGGGCTCGGGTTGGCTCGGGTCGAGCAGCGATGCCGCTCCGAACTCGTGGAGCGCGTCGTTGAAGTCGTTCTTCCCGAGGAGGTAGCGGGCGTACGCGATGTTCGCCGCGTAGCTCTTGGGATTCGCCTTCGCGTCCGCCGCCAGCGCCGGGCCCGGGTCGGGAACGGTCGTCGACCCCGCCGTCTGCTTGTTGCCCGTGATGGTTTGCCCCGGATGGCGCTGGCCGACGGCGCGGGTCAACGCGAACGCGGCGACGAGCGCGAACACGATGATCCCCCCGACCGTGAGCGTGCGGACGACTCGCGAAGCGGCCGGCGGGTCGGGCGGCGTCAGGTCGGTTCCCTCGTCGAGCGAGCGGATCGCCGCCGCGGCCCGGGCGGTGTAGTCGTCGCGCAGCGTCGTGTAGGTACCGTCGTCGACATTGCCGACCTCCCGCTCGGCCTCGAGGTCGTCGAGCGAGCGCAGCAGGAAGTCGCGCTCGTTCTCGAGCGCGACGCGGTCGATGTCGGTCACCGCGATTCGCCTTCCGGGCGCCGGCGCTCGCGGCTCACGACGTCGGCATCGTCGGCGGTCGCCGCGAGGCGCGGGGTTCTGCTCCAACGGCGGAGTGCGAGCACGATGCCGGCCGCGCCGATCACGAGCGCGACCACGGGCAGGCCCCAGGCGACGACACCGATCCCGCCGTTCGACGGTGTGAGCAAGACGTGCTCGCCGTAGGTCGCGACGTAGGCATCTCTGATCTCCGCGTCACCCTGACCGGCCTTGATGCGCTTCACGATGTCGTCGCGGATCGCCCGCGAGGCCGACGCGTTGCTGTCGGCCACCGATTCGCCGGTGCACACCGGGCACGCCAGCTGGCTCTCCAGGCGCGCCGCGCGCGCCGCCGGTGTATGGCTGGGCCCCGAGCGCGCCACCAACACCGCGACCGCGATCAGCAAGACGGCGGCGAGCGCGAGCCACGGAACCCACGCTCGTTTCAACCGCAGACGCCTCCGCCTCGCGCGACCGCGAGCCAAGCCTCGAGATCTGCGTCGGTCACCGGACCGAGACCCCCGCACGCGGCAACTCCCGTGGGTGAGATCACATACGTCTCGGGTTGTCCGGTCGTGCCGAAGCCGAGCTCCGCGCTGCCGCTCGGATCCAAGGCGACTGGCCACGTGATGGCGTTCGCCGCGACGTAGCTGCGGATCGGGCCGGAGCTGTCGTCGCGAACGATGCCGATCATCGTGAAGTCGGGCTCACTGCGGTGCGCGGCGTAGAAGGTCTGCAGCGCGGGCTCCTCCTGCTGGCAGGGGATGCACCACGAGTTCCAGAAGTTCACGACGTACGTCTTGCCGGTCAGCGCGTGCGAGCTGATCGTCTTGGCGTCGAGCGTCGTGAGATCGAACGCCGGCACCGGTTTGTGCTCTTGAACGAGCCTGGGCACCGAGGCTTCGCTCCGGTGCTGCACCGCGAGCACCACACCGAAAGCGACCAACACGACCGCGATCGTGAGCGCAATCCAGCGCGTCCGGTGCCGGCTCATGACCTGCGCGTTCCTCACGTCGCCGCTTCGGCCAGCTCACGCGCCTCCGAATCGAGCTCGGGCGCGCGCTCCACCAGGGGCCGGCGCCGGCGTGCCGGGGTGAGCGCCAACAGGATGCCGAGCGCCATGATCACGCCGCCGATCCACAGCCACATCACGAACGTGCCGACCTGCACCCCGAGCGTCACCGGCCCGACGGTGCTGGCCGTGTCGGGCGCCGAGACGAGCGTGAGGTACAGGTCGTGCCACACGTCACTGTGAATCGCGGGCGTGCCGATGCCGTCGGGAAAGTCGGGATACGTGGAGATCGCCGGGTGGAAGGTCCCGAGACTCGATGTCCCGCGCCGCACCGCGACCACCGCCTCGATCGAGGTCTTCTGCGCGCCCACCACCGTCCGCGTCTTCTCGTACGTGACCGTGAAACCGCGCACCGTCGTCGACTGGCCGGGCTTGAGCTGCACCTCGCGCTTCGTCGTGTAGCCCGAAGTGGTGGCCAGCGCCATCGCGAGCACCACTACGCCGACGTGCACCAGGAGGCCGCCGTAGAGGCGGGGGTTGCCGCGCACTGTGTGCAACGCCGCGACCGGCAACGCCTCCGACGTCGCGCGCCGGCGCGCCCGCACACCGATCACCACCGACCGGCCGACGCTCGCGAGCACGAAGGCGCCGAGGCCGAACCCGATCACGTCGGCGACGCCGCGCGCACCACCGAGCAAACACGCAACGATCGTGAGGCCGCCGATCCACGCGGGCACCAGGAGCCGGTTGCGCAGCGTCTCCGCGCTCGCGGCCCGCCAGGGCAGCGCGGGGCCGACGCCCATCAGGAACAGCAGCGCGAGCCCGATCGGGACACCCATCTTGTCGAAGTACGGCTCCCCTACCGTGATCTGCTTGTTCTGGAGTGCCTGCACGAGCAGTGGGAACACGGTGCCGGTCAGCACCACCAACGCGAACGCGGCGAAGAGCAGGTTGTTGAGCAGGAACGCGGCCTCGCGCGACATCGGCGAGTCGATCCGGCCGGGTGCGCGCAGCTGGTCGCCACGCCAGGCGATCAGCCCGACCCCCAACGCCGCGCTCAAACCGAGGAACGTGAGCAGCCACGGCCCGATCGACGACGTGCTGAACGCGTGCACGGAGTTGAGCACACCCGAGCGCGTGAGGAACGTGCCGAGGATCGTCAAGCAGAAGGTCGAGATCACGAGCGACAGGTTCCAGACGCGCAGCATCCCGCGTCGCTCCTGCACCATGACCGAGTGGATGAACGCGACCGCCGTCAACCACGGCAACAGCGACGCGTTCTCGACCGGATCCCAACCCCAGTAGCCGCCCCAGCCGAGCACGGCGTAGCTCCAGAAGGCACCGAGCACGATCCCGACCGTGAGGAACCCGAACGCCACGAGCGTCGTGCGCCGCACGTCGGCGAGCCACCCCTCGCCGAACCGGCCGGTCACCAGTGCCGCGACCGCGAACGAGAACGGGATCGTGAAGCCGACGTAGCCGGCGTAGAGGATCGGCGGATGGATGACGACGAGCGGATTGTTCTGCAGGAGCGGGTTGGGACCCTGGCCGTCGGTGGGGATCACGCCGTGGATGACGCGGAACGGGTTCGCCGGGAAGAGCATGAGCACGAAGAAGAAGGCGAGCACCACGAGCTGCACGAGGGTCGCCCACGCGACGATCGGATCGTCGGCGCGCTTGCGGAAGTGCCACGTCGAGAAGCCGACATACGCCGAAAGCGCGAGCGCCCACAACAGGATCGATCCCTCGAGCGCGCTCCACGCGGCAGTGAACGTGTAGAGCCCGGGCGTCGCGCGGGCGAGGTTGTCGGCCACGTACGCCAGGGAGAAGTCGTGCGAGAACAGCGCCCACTCCATCGCGACGAACGCGCCGACCGACGCCAGCAGCACAACCACGACGTAGCGGCGGGCGAGCCGCATGAGCTCGGGGCGATGCAAGCGGATGCCGGCGCCGAGGGTCGCGACGCCGAGCACCGAGGCCGCGGTGCCGATCGCGAGCATCGCGTAGCCGAGCTGCGCCTTCATGTACGACCGAACGGGTCGGGCGGGCAAACGACCTTGGCGCCCTTGACGTCCTTCTTCGGGTCGTACTCCGAGCCGTGCTTGATCAGGATCTGGGTCGAGATGAACGTGCTGCCGCTCCAGTGACCGTCGGCGACGACCGGCGCGCAGTTCTTGAAGAGGGTCGGCTCGGTACCGGTGTGGTCGACCGTCACCGTCTTGCCGCCGGCGGTCAGCTCGAAGTCGGCGCCGTCGGCGGTGTTGGTGATCGTGCCCGGCACGACGGCGCCCCCGATGCGGAACTCGCGCGTGCCGTCGTGCGCGCGGTCGGCCACCGCCTTGTCGACGGTCTTGAAGAACACGACGTTCTTCTGCATCAGTGTGATCATCCACACGACGGCGGCGATGCAGATCACCGCGATGATTGCGTAGCGCACCCGGTGCGTCGGGCGGCGCAGCGTCTCAGTCATCCGCGTCACCGAGGGCGCGCCGCAGCCGCCGCGTCCGCAGGAACAACCACGTGGTGTACGTCGCGAGCGCGGCGCTCGCGATGCCGTAACCCGCGCCGACGTAGCTCCATGCGTGCGGCATCAGACGCCCACCATCTGCTCGACGCGCTGCCGCTCCGCGATCGCGAGCTCGAGCTCTCGCTCCTCGAGGCCCTCCTCGAGCTCGGCGAGCTGGAGCCGCCGCATGACGAGGTAGACGTAGAACAACGTGAACGCGGCGACGGCCCACACGAGCGTAAACGCCATCGACCCGTGGATCTGCACGTTGTTGTTCGGGTTGAACACCGTGCCCGACTGGTGCAGCGTCTGCCACCACGTGACCGAGAGGTGCACGATCGGCACGTCGGCGAACGCGATCAACGCGGCGATCGCGCAGCGTTTCCCGCGCTCCTCGGCGGTGGAACCCGTGCGCCGCAGCGCGAGATAGCCGAGATACAAGAAGAACAGGATCGCGGTGCTGGTGAGCCGCGCGTCCCAAACCCAGTAGGTGCCCCACGTCGGCCGGCCCCAGATCGAGCCGACGACGAGCGTGATCCCCGTGAACACGACGCCGACCTCCGCCGATGCCCCGGCGAGGAGATCCCATTCGGTGCGGCGGGTGCGCGGCACCAGCCACAGCACCGACGCGACGGCCGTGACGAAGAACCCGAGGAACGCGATCCAGATCGTCGGCACGTGGAGGTAGAGCAGCCGAACGACGTCACCCTGCTCGGCGTCGGGGGGCGACAGCCAGAGCGCGAACAACGCCGTGATCCCGAGCGCGACGACCACGCTCGCGCCGAACCAGTAACGCCGTAGGACGCTCATCCGGCTCTCACGACTCCTCCAGGAGGGGGCCGAACGCCATCGTCCCGGCCGCCAACGACAACACGGAGAACGCGACCAGCAGCTGCACCCACGGCCACGCGTCGGAGCTCGAGCCCTCGAGCGCGGCCGCGAACGCACGGGAACCACCGAGCAGCACCGGGGTCACCGCGGGCAAGACGAGCAGGGGCACGAGCGTGTCGCGCGCGCGCAGACCGGTTGCGAGCACGCCGTAGACCGTACCGGTCGCCGCCAGACCGACGGTCGCGGCCAGGGCCGCGCACACCAGCACCAACGCGCCGCTCACGGTGACGCCGTAGAGCGCGATCACCGCCGCGCCCAACACCACCTCGAGCAGGAACAGCTCCACCGCGATCGCCAGCGCCTTGCCGACGAAGATCGCGCCGCCGTCGAGCCCCGAGAGCCGAAGCCCGTCGCGCGCCCGATTGGCCTCCTCGACCGCGAACGAACGCCCGATCGCCAGCACCGCCGCGAGGAACACCGCCGTCCAGAACAAGCCCGGCGCCGCGGCCGGGAGCGACGTGCGGTCGGCATCGAGCGCGAACGCGAACATCACCACCACGATGCCGCCG